>CAZSJB010000195.1:0-6170 GCA_964606625.1 uncultured Tepidisphaeraceae bacterium
GGATTGTACTCATTTCAGCCATGGGTGGGCAGGGGGTTCTGGCTGACGATCGGTCGCGGAGGGAGATAGGTAACATGGGGTTCGGTTTAACCATTTGACTTTGGAGGCGGTCCGCAATTTTGAGCGAATATTGCCGTTTTTGAACCCAAGCAACGGGTTCGTTTGGGTTCTGGTGGATGGTCAAATCCCGCTTCGATTCTTTGCCAGAGGTGGGGGGCTCCCTGAAGACAAATCATGGCGGGAGAGGGGATTCCGGTAAGCGATTGGCAACTTTCCCGAGGGTGGGGCGTATAATGGGTGGCGACATGCTGAATTTTCTGGCTGAGACCTTTCTCCTGGGGTTGCGCAACCTGCGTCTGCACAAGTTGCGGTCCTTTCTGACTGCGCTGGGGATCATCTTCGGGGTGGCGGCGGTGATCATCATGGTGGCGATTGGGGAGGGCACCAAGCAGGCTGCCATGGAACAGTTGCAGGAACTGGGGGCAACCAACATCCTGCTGCGGTCGGTGCGTCCGGGGGAATCCAACGACACCACTCAAGCGACCAGCCGGTCTCTGGAATATGGCCTCAAGCGAATGGACCTGGCACGCCTGGCGACCATTCCTGGCATCGAGACGATCGTCCCGCTGCGGGATACCGAACAGCGAGTCGTCCACGGGGAGTATCGCGCCAACGCCTCAGCCATCGGCACTGTGCCCGAGGCGTTCGAGGTGATGAAACTCGAACTGTCGCGCGGGCGATACTTCACCCAGTTGGATTACGATCGCAAGGCAGCAGTCTGCGTGATCGGGTCGTCGGTGGCGACACAGCTTTTTCCTTACCAGGATCCCCTGGGGCAACTGATCCAGATCGGTTCGCCCTCTGGCGCGATGGTACTGGCGGAGGTTGTGGGGGTGCTTCAGCCCAGCGGTTTGCGGGGCGAAGGGGCCTCCATGATCAACCGGGACCTGGATAAGGATCTGTACTTCCCGCTGTCGCTGGCGCAGGCGGTCTTCAGTGACAACATCACGCGTCGCCTGTCGGGCACGATGGAGCGGAAAACGATCGAGTTGTCGGAGATCTGGCTGAAGGTGGGGAGCATGTCCGAGGTGGAGGCGATTGCAGCCGTTGCCCACAACGTGCTGGAGCAGACTCACCAGGGGAAGGGGGATTACGAGGTAAAGGTGCCGATCTCGATTCTGCGATCGGCTGAGAAGGTGCAGCGGCAGTTCAACTTCGTGCTGGGCGGGATCGCGAGCATCTCCCTGCTGGTAGGTGGTATCGGGATCATGAACATCATGCTTGCCGGTGTGACCGAGCGCACCAAGGAGATTGGCATCCGCCGAGCGCTGGGCGCCAAGCGGCGGCACATCACGTTGCAGTTCCTGATTGAGACGACGGTGATCTCGCTGACCGGCGGGCTGATTGGGATTCTGATCGGCTGCGGGGCAGCCAAGGGGCTGCCGACCCTGATTCGGGCCGTGGCTGACGGCGCCAACTATCCCACCAGTATCGCCTCCTGGAGCGTGATTGCCTCGTTCGTCGTCAGTGCTGCCATCGGGATCGTCTTTGGGTTGTATCCCGCCATCATGGCAGCGCGCATGAATCCTATCGAAGCGCTGCGCCATGAATGATTTGGTTCCATCAAGTTGCCCAGGCTGGATTGGTTTAAATCCTGCGCTGACAACAGGCGTCTGTGTGACACAGTTTGGGAGCTGCTGGACAGGGGTTGATCTGCCCCTCCTGTGATCAATCAGTGCAGATGGTGCACTGCCGGCTGGGAGGCATACCCGCGGTTGTCCGCACTGGGCAGCCCCGCTCACGCGGGCGAGTCCGCCTCCTCCAGGTTTTCCAACTTCCGCATAAGCGTGTCGAGTTTGTCGCACAGGCGCTCGATGTCATCGAGGAACTCGATGCGCTCATTGGGGGTGGTCGAGGTTTCAAGGGCAGCAACGCACAGTTGCAGGCCGTTCATGCGGCCTCGGATGTCATGAAGCAGTTGCCGGCGGGAAAGCTGATCCATCAGAGAGCCTGTCGTGATCTTCGGGTCTGTCGGGTTCCTGCCCACGCTTCCTTCAGGTGGGTGTGGCGTCAACGTTGTAAACATCGCTGCATTTCCCTGGGAACATCAAGTGGGGGTATCAGTCGATGGTGATCATCTGGTGGCCATGCACCTCGGGGATGACAAAATTCACCCGGCCATTGTCATACGAGAAGCTTAACACGTCTTGCTGCGGGGCAAGACGGACAAACTTGGGTTGACGGGGAAATTTCACGGAAACGACAAGATTTCGCACCGGGATGATGTCCTCCAGGAGGTCAAGTTCAGGGGTGCGCCGCTGCGGAATGTAGTTCAGGACATGCAGGATGATGCGACGGCCCTGACGCATCAGCGTGGTTTCGAGGGTCGAAGGGCCGTCAATCCGCAGCAGAGGCTGATCGATCAGATGGTTAAGGAGGTTGCGCACCAGCAGCCGGTAGGGAAGGTTTCCGTACTGGGCGTAGGCTGCGAAAATCGGATACGCGATATAGGCCACGTTGCCGCGGAGCGTCGCGGCGGGATAGCGCGTGACCTTGTCGGGTGGCGTTTGGGCATGGCCGGAAAAGTGCTGCCAGGTGCGATTGAAGTACGGTTCTACGACGGAGGCAACAGTAGTGGTTCCCTTGTCCGGCAGGACACGCACGCCGCGCTCATACATGATGTGGTCGGTCGCCGGCACGTCCTGGTCAAACCCGCGTCGGAGGCGGATGTAGGTGTTGTCAAATGGCGACAATCCGCGCGGATGAATGCTCAGCTCCGGCAGGAGTAACTGCGTGGCTTTTTCGTTTAATCCGCTGAGGCCTGTTGCCAGGAGTTTGCCGCCGTGCTTGAGATAAGCGCGCAGCCGCTTGATCAGCGGCGCATCCAGTTGCACCGTGTCCGGCAGGATCAGCAGCTCATACCGGGACAGATCGACATCGCCATGCACGATGTCGAACTGATGCTGAAGCTGTTGAAGCATGCGCGTGTATCCCTCGGCGGTGCGAGTGAGTGATCCCTGGGTATTGGTCTGGTTGGAGGAAACCAGGAAAACGCCGATCTGCGAGAGGGGGGTAGCGCCCTCCACGTAGGGTTCAGCCTGTTTTACTTTCTCGTAGACCTGCCCGATGAGCTGATAGACCGCCTTGTCGAGCACGCCACGGGGATGCAGATGATCGCCGATGCTGCAGCGTGCGCCATGCGCTACCGCCTGCATCATCTCGTACTCCAGCGCAGCCGCCGGTTTCAGACCGCCAAAGTCCGACCAGCTCTTGTGGAAGCGGGCCGTCATAGCCATGTATGGCTTACCGAAGGTACGCGCGTAACGCACGTTGACCGGGAAATACATGTACCCCCAGCCGCCCGTGGGCAGGGCTTCGATCTCGACCTGTTCCTGGTACTTGATGTCCCTGGGCAGATTATGCAGCGGGCGGCTGTTGAAATAGACGCTGGCGTTCGGATTGGCATCCTTCACCAGCTTGTGAAAGCGGGCCATGTAATCATGGGCCACTTCCTGGGCATGGCGGAGGCGGTCGGCTTCACATTCCGGATCCAGCCCCTTGCGGAGCATCGCATCAATTGCCCATTTTGAGCAGGTCTGCTGATCCCAGCACATGTCAAAGAACAACCCGTCCACCGGATGGAACTTCTTGAGCACTTCCTGCGTCTGCTCGAGGACGTATTCCTGGTAGGGGCTGTTCATGTCCATGACATGCCACGTGAACCAGGGCATGGGGTTGGAAACCGGCTTGGGGCCGACGAGCGTGCCGTCGGCCCGACGGCAGATCCACTCGGGATAATGCTCGGCAGCGTATTCATCGACCTGAAGGCTGATGTAGATCGGTGCCCGAATGCCTTCGCGGTGCAGGGCTTCGATCTGCTCCCCGAGCAGGTCGAGGTTCCTGGGTAAGCCGGGATGTCGCTCGGGGCGATTGGTGTTGTAGTAGAGCAGGCCGTGATGGCACTTGGCGAACAGAGTAACACTCTGCACGTGGGCGGCTTTCATGGTGCGGGCGAAGTCCGGCGGATCAAACCGGGTGCCCACATCCGGGATTGCGCCATGGGTGTGAAAGTCGAGGTGAATCTGGCGAAACGGAAGGGCAAACGATTTTTTCAAGGTGTTCTCCTTCACTGAGGGATGCAGGAGTTATATCCGACTTTGCGGTGGCGTCTATGAGGCGATGGATCGCAACAACACTGTCTGGCGCGTACAATCGGCGGCGATGTCTCGAGATGGCGGAACACAGGATGATCTGCTGCAGCGGCTGGATGAGCGGTTGCACGAGTTGCCCTCGATGGATGCAGCGCTGGACGAGGCGCGCTTACGGGCGCGGGCGGATCTGGCGGCGCTGGCGTTCCATGCCGGCTACCGCGATGCGCCGCCGCTGATCGCGATCATTGGCGGAACCGGAACGGGCAAGAGCACGCTGCTGAACCGCCTGGTCGGACAGACCGTTTCGGGGACGAGCTATCGCCGTACATACACCGCCGGACCGATCGCGGTGGTGGCGCCTCAGGCGACGCTGCCGTCGGGCTGGCTGGGCATCCCGCACGAAAAGGCAGCCGAGGTACCGGCGCGCGGTCGGCCCGAAGCGCTGGTTGTCGTCGAATGCGCTCACCCTGTCGCCCCCGCCGTGTTGATCGACACGCCCGACATCGACGGCGATGAACCGGCGCATCAGAAGGCGGCCGATCGCGTCTTCCGCTGGTGTACCGGCGCGGTTTTCGTTGTCACACCCGAGAAATATCAAATGACCGAGCTGCTGCCGTACTACCGGCTGGCGCGGCGCTATGGGTTGGCAGCCTGGTTCATCATGAACAAGACCGAGCATCCCGAAGCCGTCGAGGATTATCGCGCCCAACTCGCGGAGCGGGACTGGCCGGAGGCAGCCGTTTATGTCATCGAACGCGATGACGCTACCTATGCCCCCCAGGCGGCGCAATCGCTGGATGCTCTGCGCCAGGCTCTGGCCGACGCCACGGTGCCGGCGGACCCTGCTGGTTTGGCCAATCGCAAGCGCGACCTGGTTACCCGTCTGCTTGATCAGGTCGTCGCGCCGCTGCGCGAGCGGCGCCGCCAGGCCGAGCGGATCATCGCCGCCCTGCGGGCAATGGAACAGCCCCAGCCCAATGTCGATGTCAATCCGCTGACTGAGCAACTCCGCGTGCGCCTCCAGCAGCGCAGCATCCTGTATCTGATCGGTCCTAAGCGCATGTGGGATCGCGTGCGGCAGGCGCCGGGGCTGCTGCTGCGGATGCCGCGCTCGCTGTGGATGCTGGCGCGCGGACGGAAGGTGGAACTGCCCGAACCGGAGGTCATGCCCACCACGCCCGGAGATGCGCCCGACTTCGCCGCGGCGCTGGCTGAGCAGTTTGTGGTCGTGCAAAGCCGCATCGATGACGTGCTGCGCTCCGATCCGGCGGTTGCGGGATGGATGGATGACGCGCAGCGCCAGTACTCCCAGACCCGTCTTGATTCCCGGCAGGCTGCTGTCATAGCCGAGGAGGAGATCGCCGACCTCCAGCAGTGGCTGCAACAGCGCTGGGACACCCACCCGCGCGATACGCTGCTGGTGATGAAGGTGCTGCGCTACTTGCCCGGCGGGGCACGGGTGACCCGAGCGGTGGAGGCGGCGCCGTACCTGCTGTTGCTCTTCTTCCTGGTACATCCGGGGCATGTCCTGCATGAAGTGCTGTTTGGGGTGGGATACGCAGCCGTCGCGGGGCTGATCGAACGGTTGAGCAACGAAGTGGCTGCCCGCACACGGGCGACCAACCGCCGCATCGGCGAGCGTTTCGCGGAACTGGCGCACCAGCAGATCGACCGGGTGGTCGACTGGCTGGAGCGCCAATCCGCGCCAAAGAAGACGCTCGATGAGATCGAGCGTCTGGTTGAACAACTGGATACAGCGCGGGGTTAATCCGCTGCTTCAGGCCTGATCATCTTCCGATTCATTCGCGTCCTCTGCCGCCGCATCGGCAGGAGCCTCCTCGGAAGTGGCGGGGGCCTCATTGGTCACCCCTTCGGCGGACGAGGCATCGGCTGATGCTTCGGACGACTCACCTTCTTCGGCGTCGTCGTCCTTGTCGCTGGTATCAACCTTGGCCATGGCGACCAGGACATCACCCTCATCCAGGCGGATTAGCCGCACGCCGGCAGCGTTGCGGCCGG
>CAZSJB010000196.1:0-6124 GCA_964606625.1 uncultured Tepidisphaeraceae bacterium
TGCGTGTTGGGCTTGAGGTAGAGGATGTCGTCGCCGAAGACTTCCTTGGGGATCGCTTCCTGTTCGTAGGTTTCCAAATCCATCAGCACATGGCTGTCATTGTCGCTGTAGAGGTATTCGACATTTCGGCGATCCAGGGTGGCTGTTTCGATGTCGTCGGTGGCGCCTACGCGCTTGTCCTGGATCGTTCCTTTCAGCACATCGCGCAGTTTGAACTGCACCTTGGCTCGGAGGTTGCCAGGGGTGTTGTGGTCGGCGTTGACGACGACATAAAGCTTGCCGTCGATAATTACAGCTTGACCGCGACGGATATCGCTAGCTCGCATCGTTAAGTCCTCTCGGTAATTGAGTGAGAATAGATCGGTATGGCCCACAGCTACTACGTCCGCCAGCGGGCAAGGGATCGGAAATTTAGCACTCCCGCCCGCCAGCGTCAAACGCAGCCTGCTAGCGGTTTTCCTCTTGGCAACCTGTTGATAGGCAGCAAACCCGGGTGATTAACGATTAATCTCCGCGGAAAAACAACACATACGCCAGGATGACCAAGGCGTTGATCAGCGTGATCAGTCCCACTTTGCCCAGGCGCATGCGCGTCTCAGCGGGGATGAATGCAAACGGACGGTTCATCCACTCAAGCGGCTTGAGCAGCAGCGGTACCGAGGGCGGCGCCGCCTGGGCCGATGAGGTCAGCACCTCGTCCAACACATCTGGAAGCGATGGGCCCGGTTCCACGATGGGACGCGGGGATGTTTCGGCTTCCAGTTCTGCGCGCAGGGCCTCGGCAGCCGAAGGAGGTTCGTCAGCCGGTGCAACCGTTGCAGATGCCTCCAAGGGTGGTGTATTCACCGGGTCGGCTGGCAGGGGAAGATCCGACGTCTCCATGGTGGGCGGTTGCTCACGGGCAGGTAGCGGTATCGGATCGGGGTGGGCGGGTGCCGTTTCAAGGCCGACAGAATCACTCGACGGTTCCGGAAGCTCAGTGGTATCAGGAGCCTGCGCTGCCGGAAAGGCAGGAGCAGGCGGCGGAGCGGGTGCTACAGCCGCATTAGCCGGTGGGGCGGAGGAAGCCCGAGGGGGCGGGGGGGATGGCGATGTACCGGCATCGGCTTCTGCAAGCAAACGATCGATCTCGTCACCTGCGAGCTGCGCAAGCAGATCGTCGGCACTGGCTGCGTCGTCCAGCGTCGCGTCGGTGGGATCCGGAAGATCGACAGTCGACTGGCCCATGGCAGAGACGGCTTGCGGTATGACCGACTCAAGCGAACCGGTGGAGGCACAAAACAGGAGGGCGGTATCCGAACCGTCGTCCATGACAGCCCGCCTGCGTGTCGCCGGCGCTCGGGCGAATCCATTCGCCATTATCGGACGATCCGCCAGCTATCATACCATGCTTTTCATCGGCGTAAATGAAAGGTCAGTCGCGTGATTGGCCGGCGATGGCAGGAAAATCTCTCGCGAAACAGCAAAAAGACGAGGTATTTTCTCCCGGCGGAAGGTTGTTGGCCAAGAGGAAGCCTCGCCGGAAGCCATTGAAATACGGATTTCGATCCCGATGAGGCAGAGAGAGTGTGTCTCCGTCACGATTGACGCTTTGATTTTCCGCCTCTTGGGGTGAGTTTCCTGGTTATCCGATCATTTCATGAACCCACTTGGGGGCGATGGGGGTTCCTTTGACGCCGTCGGCTTTGCCTTCGCTGACGAACTGTAGAATGGCGTTGCTGAAGCTGGGCAGATCATCGGGCGTTCGCGACGTGATGATTCCGCCGTCCACCACACATTCTTCATCCACCCATTTTCCACCAGCGTTGATGACGTCATGCACGATGCTCATGAAGCTGGTGCAGCGGCGGCCTTTCAGTACGTCGGTGCTGCACAGCATCCACGGGCCGTGGCAGATGGCTGCCATGGGGATGTCCTTCCGGGCGGCTTCACGCACCAAGCGGACCATGTGTTCATCGCGCCGCATGTGGTCCGGCGAGGAGCCACCGGGGATCACAATAAGCTGATAATTAGTGGCTTTCACGTCGGCTGCCGATACATCAGATTTCTGCGGATATCCATGCTTGCCCACATACGTTTCGCCAGCCTTCGGGCCTACAACGTCGACGTCATGCCCCGCCTCCTTCAACCGCAGCCGCGGGTACTGTAACTCCAAATCCTCATAAGATTTTTCCACCAAAATCGCGATCCTGGCCATGATGAACACTCCTTCTTGTTCAGGGTCCTTTCCGGCGATCGTACGCCAAACGCCGGACCCTGCGAACCACCGATCTCCCCAGCCGTTCTGCTGGACCCAGAGCGCAACCGAAACACAACCCCATCCAGCCGAATAGACGTTCACCTACCCGGAAATTATCCATTTCCCTATCCAGCGAACCTTCAGGAGTGACATGACGTCTTGAAAATAGAGGCTAAACTAGCCATACTCCCATATCCACCGTCCACCGAGGCGGTCCAGACAATCCAGATAAACCGGGCGTGTACCGAAGTGGTCAAACGGGACGGACTGTAAATCCGTTGGCTCTGCCTTCGTTGGTTCGAATCCAACCGCGCCCAATTATCCGTGCAAAGGCCTGTGTTTCCGGCGTTTGCCGGCTTCTGACGACTCATCTCCCCCCTCCTTTCCAAGTCTCTCAGACCCTCTTAACTTCACCCGAATAAACACTTGGGCGCACTAGCTAATGCGCTGTTCGTCAGGCTGACCAAGCGGTGCCGGTGGGGAATCAGTTGACATGGCCCGAAAGAAATGACGCCCGCACCCCATGGTCAGCTGAATGGTCATCACTCAGGTGAAGCAACACATACTGCCGCCGTGTTCGTCCTTTAAAAGGGCCGATAACCTTGCCGACGATGCGCGGCCACTCACAAGCTGTTCAATTGGGCCCTGTCGCCCCGATTTGACGATATTTCAGATTCTTTGGCGAGCATGTCGAAGATTGGAAGGGCAAGATTTGCCCCCTTCAGCGGGACGTTGCATCAGCCGATCTCCATTTCCGGCTGTGGAGTTTGACGTAAATTGTTTAGATTTCGTCGCTTAGAGTCCAAGCATTTCCGTCGCCCGGGCGGCTCGCTCGCAGATTCTTGTTGCCATTCGTCAAATATGGGGTAGTGTTTTCGTGAATCGGGTTTGTGCGCGACACATACAACTTTTGCAAAAGATTCTGCCAATGCGTTCATCATCGAACCCTATCGGTCTTGGTCCCGCCACGCATCGTCTAGCCTATGCCGCCGCGCTGGCTGTCTTGGGGATTTCCCCTTGCTCCACATTCGCTGCGACGGTCTTCTGGAACGGGAGCGAAGTCAGCAATAACTGGTCCGTTGAGGCCAACTGGTCCGATTCGGTCGCTGGAGCGGATGCCGTCTTCAACGATACCGATCCCACCACCGCCGGGGTGGTGAATAACGTGGTGGATGCCGACATCACGCTGAACTCGCTGACGTATCAGCAGGCGAACGGCAACTGGCATGTTACCGAGATCAGCGCTGGGGCCACGCTGACGCTTACAGGCACCACGACACCGTTCCCGGGTGATTCGCCCTACCAGAATCACACCGAAACGCTGACTTCAAGCAACGTCTTCCGTGTTGGCACGCACTTAAGCTCGGCCAATACGACAAATGTGGGAAATCTGGCGGCGCATGTGGAAATCACAGGCGCTGGCCGTTTTGACGTCGACGCGCCTGATGCCAACTTCGTGGTCTCCAGCTATTCGACCAATGCGGGAAACTCGAATACGTCGATGGTCGCTCCCACCACCCTGGATATGAGCGGATTGGCGGACTTCAGTGCGAACGTCAATAACTTCTGGGTGGGCACGGGTCGGGCTTCAAAGGCAACGGTGTACCTGGCGGATACCAATACCATTACAGCGGCCTCGACGGTCATCGGCCGGACGCTTTACAGGCTGAATCAGCCGACGGGAACCGAGCCGAGCACGGTCTATCTTGGAACAACGAACACGCTCAATACCGAGACCCTGTACGTCGGTGCGGAGAACGGAACAAGCAATGCTGCTCGAAACTACAACTCTGGCGTGCTGGCGTTCGCCAGCGGCCTGGAAGGTGCGACGCTGAGGCTTCGCGGCCAGGCAGGCCTTGAAGACAGCCGGGTTGCCGCGATGTACGTCGGCAGCGTGGGCAATGTCAACGACTCCTCGAACTCCGTGGCCACCGGCATGGCCGATTTCACGGGGGGAAGTGTCGATGCGATGGTGAGTGTTCTGCAGATTGGCTTCGGAAGGCCGAGCAGCGAAAGTGCGTCGAGTACGGGCACTTTGAAGATCAATGCAGGCACGTTCGATGCCACCACCGTCCGCGTCGGCTATGGCACCGGAATCGGAAACGTTAACGGCGGCCCCCGAGGAACTGTCACCGGCAATCTGGACATTTCGGGCGGAACTTTTATCGCCGGAACGATGACGGTCGGGACAAAAGAAGCGAACAACATCCGCTCGGTGGTGGTGGGGAATGTGAATGTGTCGGGCGGCGTTCTGTCGTCAGGGAACATCACCCTGGGCAACCATGGCTATCTCTCGACATTCCCCAATGATGCCACAGCAACCGGCACGCTGAACATCACTGGCGGTACCGCAAACGTGAGCGGTACGATCCTGGAAGGTACGTCGGGCACGCCGTCATACAATCACTCGACCGTTAATGTGACCGGCGGCGCGCTGAATATGATCGGCGCAACCCGGACCATCTCGGTGGATTTCCTGAACATCGGCAGCGGCGGAACCGTGACAGGCCTGACGACCTTCAGCGGCGGGCGGCTGGATCTCGATGGCGCGCTGACCACCACGGCCTTGTCGATTGCCTCAGGTGCCCGCATTGGAGGAGAAGGGGAGATCGCCGGCGATCTCACCTTGGCCTCGGGTGCCCTGTTTGTCTTCGACCCCGATGCGACGCTCACTGTCAGCGGCACAGTCACGCTTGATGATTCCTTCAGCATTGCCAGCCTGGTCAATGCGGACGGGTCGGCCATCGATTGGGCAGAAGTGAGTGACGGTGTGTATACACTGATCGACACCGCAAGCACCTTCGATTACATCCAGAACTTCAGCCTTGCGAATGCAGCCGACATCGGCGGCGGACGCACGGTCCACTTCGAGAATGGCGGCCTCAAACTGGTGGTCGTTCCCGAACCTTCTGCTGTGATGCTGATGGGTTTGGGTATGACTGCGCTGCTTGGGCGTCGCCGACGCACTTAAGTCTCAAACTCTGCTGATTGAAGGGGGGCCTTAGTCGCACGCCGAGGGTCGGCTGTACCTGGCAGACCCTTCGGCGGATCGCGTAGTGCCGCATGCTGCGCCAGGTCGGATCGTCTTTGCGGCAATAACCTCTGCGAAGGTGAGGATCTCACGGAAGACCGTGGCTCCGTGCGATGACTGCCCCAAGACATTATGGGGAGTATATAATAAGTTTAGCCTCAGTTCATATCACTCTCCAAATCTTCTTGGATTGGTTTTTTAAATTCCCCGCCAATTATCGCCAAATTTAGAGGTTTTCGGCCAATCTTGGTCCGTGTAAGGGGATTTTTGAGAATATATTCTTGCAACATATTATTCTTAGTGTATACTCTTGGGGCAATATCGTAACCCGTGACAAGAGGGCTTCTTCGCGTGTCAGTCGTCTCCCAAAAACCTCGCTATGCACAGATCGCTGAGGCGATTGCCTTGCAGATTCGCACAGGCCAGCTCCCGGT
Organism: uncultured Tepidisphaeraceae bacterium; assembly: GCA_964606625.1. GTDB lineage: Bacteria > Planctomycetota > Phycisphaerae > Tepidisphaerales > Tepidisphaeraceae > CALEKX01. Next base: position 5,705 of record CAZSJB010000196.1, read on the forward strand.
CAACACGAAACTCGCGTCGGAGCGGGAATTGTGCCGGGTCTGGGGGGCTAGCAAGATCACGATCCGTCGATCCCTGATGGAGCTGGCGAATGAAGGATTGATTGTCACGCGACACGGTGTCGGTTCGTTCGTAGCGGCCACCTCGGCTACTGGGCCGGTAAGCAGGTCCGACACTGGGCAATTCCTCGGGGTCGTGATTCCTTCTGCAGCGGACTATCACAACGCGCGCGTGCTTGGCGCGCTCGAGCGGGCCTCCCGAGAGCTCGGCTACTCGTTGATCGTCAAGCAGTCGGGAAACGTGCCCCAGCAGGAGACCGAGGCAATTCAATTGCTGCTGGAGCGCAAGGTCCTGGGGCTCCTGATATCTCCAGTTACCGGGGACTTCTCTGAGACATTGGTAAGCGGCGCCAAGTTGCTGGC
>CAZSJB010000197.1:0-6104 GCA_964606625.1 uncultured Tepidisphaeraceae bacterium
AAACCCCAGCAGCGCCGCCGCGCTCATGGAAATCACCGGTTTGCGGCGATCCCACATCGATCGCAGCGAATCCACCCCGGCCGCCACCAGCACCAGCACCGGATAAGCCAGCGCCAAGCTGGGATTGATCAGGCTGAGCACCCCCAACCCGACACCCAGGGCAAACAGGCGGACCCACGTCGGGCCGCTGCGCGCGATCATGATGGCAGCCACGATCAGCCAGGCGAACAGCGCGATCGCCGGTAATCGATCCCAGACGAAACGCGCCTGCTGCAGGTAGATCAGGTTCACCGACATCAGCCCGGCGGCCCAGGCGCCGGCGGCCCGGCTGAACACCAGCCGCCCGATCATGTAAGCGCCGGCGGCGATCGCGGCGATGCAGATCGCGTTGAAGGCTACCAGGACCGTGCGTGAGGCAGCAGTGTGAACACCGGTGGCGCGATACACCAGCGAGACCAGCCACGGATACAGGGGCGCCGAATAGCACGTGGCCGGCGCCTCGGACGAAGCATCCATGGGGGAGCGGAATCCATGCCCCTGCGCCAGGTGGGCGGCAATCAGTTCCTCCTCGTAAACCGGCTCGGGGACAGGCTGACGGGTCAAGAAGTACGCACCGCAAACCATCAGTGCCCAGCAGGCGGCCACAAGCATCCACATCCAGTCGCGCCGATCGAGGCTCCAGCCACCAAGCTCTGCTGGCACCATAACGCTCCTTCCGCCGGTCCCTTTCCCGAGGACCTGTTCAAGTCATCCGGAGGGACCATGATGCGGGCGGATCAGCCTGGCCGACAATCCTGAATTTTGGTTGTCGATAGACCGGGGGGTCTCCCCACCTCACCCGGCTGAGGGAGCTTACCGGCGCTCGCTGCTCTGCGAGCGCCAGTGGAGTTTGATGGTTTTCGCGGGACTATCCCTGCCGCGGCGGCAGGCTGACCGCCCGGACGCGAACGATGTTGGGCCGCTTGCGCAGGTCCTCGATCAGGGCCGTCGTCGGTTCCGAGTCAGTCTTGATGAGCATCATCGCCATCGGCTTGCCGTCGGGCTGGGTGGCGCGGCTGATCACCATGTCGGCGATGTTCACGCCGGCATTGCCGAAGTCGCTGCCGACCGCGCCGATCACGCCGGGCATGTCCTTGTTGTGGATGATGACCATGTTCCCCTCGGGGATCATGTCCATGTAGTAATCATCGATCCGCAGGATGCGCGGGAGGCGATCGGCGTAGGCGGTGCCGAGGATGCGGTGGGTTTCGCCGTTGGGGCCGGTTGCCCGGACCCCGATGACGTCGCCGATCAGGCCCTGCGGAGGCGCGGGCTCGTGCACCTGCACGAACTCGATCCCGCGGGACTGGGCGACGTGTTCGATGTTGATCACGTTGACCGGTTTGTCCAGGTGCGGCTGAAGCAGCTTGACCGTAGCCAGCCGCATCAGGGTGTTCATGTGCTTGGGCGCCCGGGTGCCGCTGGCGCGGAAGGTGATGGTCTTGATGCCGCCATCCATCAGGCCGCTGAGCAGCACACCGATCCGGCTGGCCAGGTCGGCCAGTGCGGCTTCGTCCGGGGGCAGGTCGAGCTTGATGCCGCCCGCATTGACGGCGCCGCGGATCTCACCTTTCTGGAGGTAAGCAACAATGGCTTTGCAGGCTTCGACGCTGACGGCGGTCTGGGCTTCATCGGTGCTGGCGCCCAGGTGCGGCGTGAGCACGGCGTTGTCCAGGCTGAACAGCGGATGATCCTTGGCGGGGGGCTCGGTCTGGTAGACGTCCAGCGCGGCACCGGCGATCCGCTTTTCCTTCAGGGCGTCGGCGAGTGCGAACTCGTCGACCACCTCCCCGCGGGCGTCGTTGACCACCAGCAGGTTGGGCTTGGCGACGTTGAACAGCCGCTCGCGGTTGATCAGATGCCGGGTGCCTTCGCCGCCGGGAACGTGGAAGGTGATGATGTCGATCTGACGCAAAAACTCGTCAAAATCGCGAATCAGTTGCACCTGGCCATCCAGGGCGGTGTCGCCGCTGTAGTAGGGATCGTACCCCAGGACTTTCATCTCGAAGGCCAGCGCTCGCGAGGCGACGGTCTGGCCGATACGGCCCAGCCCGACGACGCCCAGCGTCTTGCCGGCCAGTTGCGTCCCCTGGAACATGCTGCGCTTCTTCCATTCCAGCGATCCGCTGGTCAGCGCGGCATGGGCCTGCGGAATCTTCCGGGCCAGCGACATCATCAGCGCCAAGGCATGCTCAGCCGTCGAGATCGTCGACGCGGCTGCGGTGTTCATCACCAGAATGCCCTTCTGGGTCGCGACTTCAAGGTCGATATTGTCCACGCCCACCCCTGCGCGGGCGATTGCTCGCAGCTTGCCGGGATTTTGCAATACCCTGCTCGTGACCTTGGCACCGGATCGGACAATCAGCGCGTCATACTCGGGCACAGCAGCTGCCAGCTCGTCTTCGGTCAGGCCGATTTTCACGTCGTAGGCGAATCCGGAGCTGTTCAGATACGCCAATCCATCTTCCGCCAGTTTGTCAGCTACGAGAATCTTCATGGGCAAGTTCCTTCGCGAAGTGAAGGAATGTATGCGGATCGGTGGAGGGTCGCAAGCACCCTCGGACGATTGCCGCGCCCCGATGGGGATTTCACTCGGCCGATCGGATCCCACAGATGTCCAAAAACCCGCATCCCCCTTCTCCTTTATTCGGGGTATTCTGAAGCCGATGGATGAGCATGATCCCAGTCTTAAACCCCTTGTCCAGCAACGCATACCCGAAGTAGCGAATCTCTTGCGACAGCGCCAGAAATCCATCATTGGCCGCTGGACAGACCTGGTGCGCGACCAGCTTCCCGATGCCGATCCGCTAACCCTTGGCCAGGTGCGGGATTCGATTCCCAGGGTGCTGCAAACCATCGCGGATGTGCTCCAGCACAACAATCTCAACGCCGCCACGCGCCTCAGAGAACTCGGCGAGGACCACGGCGTCGCCCGGGCGCAGATGCAGTTCAATATCGAGGAGTTTCTCGCGGAATACCGACTACTGCGTCATGTTGTCGTCGATGAAATCACCGAAGGGGGCACACGTCCCCTGAGCCTGTCGCACATGCAGGCGATTACTACTGGCATTGACCTGGCCATGGAGGCGGGGGTGATTGCATTTGTACAGCACCAGACCGATCGGCTGAAGGAAGCAGCCGAATTGGAATCGCGCTATGTCTCCTTCCTGTCGCACGACGTCCGCAACAATCTGAACAGTGTGACGCTGATGATCGAGTTGCTGTCGCGTCGACTGGCCGAGCTGCCCGATTTAGCGCAGGAAGCGGCGGATGTGGCTCATCTCAAGCGGTCCATTCGCCAGACGGTCCAGGGAATGGATCGCATCCTGCAGGCTGAACGGGTTCGCCGCCAGGCGATGGATGCCCAGTTTGGGCCGATTGAGCTGCGGTCGCTGGTGGAGGAAGTCATCGATCAGCATCACCACGAAGCTGACCAGAAAGGCTTGACGATCATCAATGGCGTGCCCCCCGAAGCGCGGGTGCACGGCGAAGGGGCGGTCCTGTCCCTGGCCCTGCAAAACCTGCTGGGTAATGCCATCAAGTACAGCGACTCAGGAACGATCACCATCGCCGCCGAGCCGAACGGCGACCTGTGGCATCTCTATGTGCAGGATCAGGGGGTTGGGATCGCACCCGATCACTTGCGCCGCCTGTTCCAGGCGTTCAGCCGCGGAGAAACCCATGGCAAATCCGGTGTTGGATTGGGCCTGTATATCGCCTCCCAGGCCATCCGAACCCTGGGCTCGGAACTGAAGGTCGAATCAGAACTGGGTAAAGGCAGCAAGTTCTACGCCGATCTCCCCGCAGTCAAGGCAGTGGGAGACAGTTGAAGGCAGAAATTGCGCGTTTCGTCCGATGCGGTTCTCGCATGCTGCTGCCATTTCACGGGACACGGATTGTTTGATCGCATCCCTGTATTGCCTGTGGTACATCTACTTACGTGATTCACGATTCAAACAGCATCGAACAGACCGAGCAGATTGCTCAGGCACTGGCTACACGCTTGCGCGGGGGCGAGTGCATCGCTCTGGAAGGCGACCTGGGAGCGGGCAAGACACAGTTCGTGCGCGGGCTGGTCAAAGGGCTGGGCGGAGAAGGGCGTCTGGTCAGCAGCCCGACGTATGTGCTGCTGAATGTATACAACACCCCGCGGATGCAGGTGTTTCATCTGGATGCCTATCGCGTTTCAGGGCCGGAGGATTTCGAGGGCATCGGATTTGAAGAACTCCTCGAGCAGGAGGGAGTTGTGGTGGTGGAATGGGCCAGCCGGGTCGAGGAACTGCTGCCGGGAGAATGTATTCGGGTAAAGATTCAGGCAACGTCCGAAACCGGCAGGCAGATTGAAATCGGATAACAAGCTATCCTGCACATAAACCTGGGCTGGGAACAAAACAAATCTGCACGCAAGCGTTACCTGGGAGAGGCAATTATGGCGCGGGTGCGATCTCTGGGCTGGGTGGTGGGGGTGGCGACATGGGGACTGGCTGGATGTCCTAGCCAGCCGCCTGGGCCTGCAGCGATGGATCCGGTGGAACAAGTGATCAGTCAGTCGGCTGAAGTCGACTCCCCAGCCCCGCAGGAGCGCATCGTGTTTGAGGATCAGATCATGCTGCAAAATGGCCATGTACACGTCGCGGTCTCACCGCGCGCAGGGCGAATTGTGGCATTCGGACCGGCGGGAGGGCGCAATCTCCTGTGGATCAACACGCCCCCGGGCGACACACCCTATCAGCGGGATGGCCGACCTTACATCAACTTCGGCGGCGACAAGATCTGGCCGCTGGTGCAGTCGCTTTGGCCACGGGCATACTCCGGACCAGACTGGCCGCCCGAAGGGGTGCTCGACGGCCAGCCGTGGGAGCTGGTCGACCACGGCAAACACCATGTGGTGATGCAAAGCCCGCTCAGCCCCCATCTGGGCATTCGGATCCACCGTGAAATCCGCCTGTCGCCTGTGCAGGGACGGGTGGTTATCCATAACCGGCTGATCCAGGAACAGCCCACGTTGTATCCGGTGACCATCTGGTCGATCTCGCAGGTGTACGCACCACCATTCAGCCTGCTGGATATTGCTCCAGATCGACCGATCGAGCAGCCATGGGTAAAACTCAGCAACACGCTCGCATCCGATCGTGTGCAGGTTGCCGACGATCGGTCCTGGGTGCGCTTCGACTACGTCGCCGGCGAGGGTCAGAAAATCGGCACCCTTGGCCACTGGGTTGCTGGGGCCTGGGAGGATTACGTCTTCATCCAGACCACTCACTACGACCCTACAGCCGCCTATCTCGATGGCAGCAGCATCCAGGTGTATTACGATGAGAATTATCTCGAACTGGAATTGCTCAGTCCGTCGCGGCACCTCCAGCCAGGCCAGTCCCTTGCGAACACCGTCAACTGGTGGCTGATTCCGCGCAAGAACATGGATGCCCAAGCCATCGCTCAACGCGCCGAAGCACTGGTTGTACAAACGCAGGTGGAGGATGGGAACGCGAGTGAAGCAACGTCAAAAACCAACTGGTAATCTTTGCATTAGTGATCGATGAAGACGTCCTTGGTGATTCAACAGATAGTAATGGGACTGCTGCTGCTGGTTGTCGGATGCAGCGAGCAAAGCCGCGCGCCCGCGTCCACAGATTCGCCTCTGCCGGATACATGGATCGAGCTCCGCCGAGCCCGCCCGGAGCTACGCACCTATCGCAACAGCATCCTGCTCGATTTTGAGAAATCGACCGATCGCGTCTTTGCGACGACCGCCGGCACCCGGCCCACCATTGACACCGCCACCGCCCATACCGGATTCTGCTCGCTGCATGTGATGCGCGCCGCCAGCGTCGACATCAAGCTGTCATCGGTGATGTCCGGCCGGGAACTGCCCGGCGATTGGACGCTCCTGGGAGCGTATGTTCTGTCCAACCGTGATACACCGCTTCAGGTGCAGTATCTGGTGGATGGTCAGCCGCTGCTGACCAAAACCCAGTCCCTCTCGGGTGGCCGCTGGACGCCGGCGATGCTGGATATCACCAGCCTGCCCTCCCAGAAGCTCAGCATGGGACAAACGGTGCTGC
>CAZSJB010000198.1:0-297 GCA_964606625.1 uncultured Tepidisphaeraceae bacterium
TCATGATTGAAAACGTCCGGGGCGGTTGCATGGCTGCTCATCAAGCAGGCAAAGAGGTATTTTTATGCCCTTTTCAGATTGAATGTCGTCATTTTCGGTGGCTTGCCCGGAGACGCTTTGTGTCAACAATAGGACACTCCAATTGCTGCCCCTGTGGCCCGGACGAGGTGCGCCGTGCCCGGTGAAGACAAGACAGACGCTCAACACTGACAAGGAGCTTCGTGTCATGGCATGGGCTTTGTTGATTGTTGCTGGCGTTCTCGAGGCCGGTTGGCAGTGGGGCTGAAATTCACGCAC
>CAZSJB010000198.1:307-4925 GCA_964606625.1 uncultured Tepidisphaeraceae bacterium
GCTGCTGAGTATTCTGACCATCCTGGGAATCATCGCGAGCATGTATCTGCTATCGGTGGCCGCCCGATCGCTGCCCATCGGCACGGCTTACGCGGTATGGGTGGGGATCGGCGTACTCGGGGCGATGGTGCTTGGAATGACCCTCCTGGGTGAGCCGATAACGGTTCCGAAAGTTTTCTTCCTGGTCCTGCTGTTGATCTCTATTGTGGGATTGAAGTTCACCGCGGGATGAGTGGTGAACGCTAAGCCAGAAACAAAGGGCTGTCGGATTCTGTGCGCAGATTGTGTCGTTATGCCTGTGGTTCCACGGTATGTCACTCGCCTGCCATGAGGTCGGGATAGACGGCTTTTGCAATCTGCAGGTTACCCCGGTAGCGCTCGGTCATCCGTCGTAATTCATCAATGGTTAGGGAACCATCGGGTGAATGGCCCACGAGGCAGTGAAACTCGTCATCGATGACAAAACCTGCCACGGGATGATTGGCCTGCATGTTAATGGTGACAATCTCACCATTTCGCAGGTCACATTTGCCTTCATAGGGGATACTGACAACGGAGAGGGTTTGATTTTGGGAGGAGCGGTCGTACAGGAGGTGGGCGGACTTACGACCTGTAATGGTACAGATGGCCGCTCCACGGAACCGCCAGCCGTCGCGGGTGGCATCGACTACCCACACCCGTTCCCCAAGGCGGTCCTCAAGCTGATGCTTGATCTGCTTGAAGTCGTCCCGCGGGGCATCAATGGTGTGATGATTGTCAAAATTACAGCATCGATCGTGGGCCTGAACGATGCCGCTTACAAACGAAACCGGCAATCCGCCCGCCAGTACCGGTCCATTGGCTTGGTGGTCTTGTGTGACGATGAATCGCAGGCCAGTCAATCCGATCGTCACCACCACCAACGCCGCGGCAGCATAGCCCCACCAGGACGGCAGTTGCCAGCCCATGGTCTGTCCCAGGAAGCGGGAAGATGACGTTTGAGACGCATCAGCGTCCTCAATGCCAGATTGTGCCAGCATTTCAGCAATGCGTGCGTGGAGCGATTGGGGGGCACGTTCATGGCCCCATGCCCGCCGCACAGCCGATTTCAGAATCGGATCCTCAAATTGGTTACTGTCTTGACCAAACATACAGATTGCCAAAACCCAATGCGGGCGGTTGTACCGCAATCGCAGGCGTTAAGGTTAAATACAGCTCGTTGCCCATCAGGAACCCCCGACGGCGAGCATTGTTTCGGCGACGTGGTCTTCCATTGATCCTTAACTGCTCAGACCCGTAAAACTATTCCCGGATAATGCCTTCGGCACGTGCAAACTCCTTCAATTGCTCGGATAAACGCTGCCGTGCCCGATGCAGGCGACTCATAACAGTCCCCAGGGGGATGTCAGCAGCCTCGGCAATTTCCTTGTAAGACAGATCTTCTACGGCCCATAGCAGCAAAACCGTCTGGTATTCCTCGGGTAATTGCTCCAATGCCCGGACAAGTTCCTGATCCATGCCCTGGAAATCGGCTGGATCGAGCGTCAGGGGCTGAGATCCTTCTGTCACCCCCGCAGCCGCCTCCAGATGTTCCTGTTCAAGAGACGTTGGCTGGCGGCGATCACGGTCCGATCGGCTGTAATGCACATTGTGAAGAATTCGTAGCAGCCAAGGCCTGATTCCATGATTTTGCAGGTTGAACGTCTTCCAGGAGCGGATCGCGCGGGCATAAGTCTCCTGAACCAGATCTTCAGCGCGCGTCGGGTCGCGTGTGAGTTTGCGCGCGACCCGATAGAGCAGGTCAAGCTGCTCCAGGGCCAGGCGATCAAACTCAGCGCGTGAAATCTTCATTGGGGCATCATTTATAAGCAGCCGGAGCAGGATTTCAGTTCCTTCTGCCGCTGCCTGCCTGAGTTTACCCGAACGGCTGCCGCTGCCATAGCGATGCAAATTCCTGCACAAGGGGCCTTTCCGTCAAGATGGGATGAGTGACGAGGGGCTTCTGCCAATCAGGCAGTCAACAAGGCCGTTTCCGCCGTCTTTGGCAGAATTCAGCAGGAATGACAAACTATGAATTCGAGGATTGATTGTATGTAAGTGGTTAATTGGAAATAATTTGCGCAGGATTGCCATCTTGTCGCATCATTGGTACACCCCTTGTTACAGAGGTGAATGGGCGGAGGGTACGTAACCCCGGAACTTGCGATGGTTGAGATGCACGCTGGTAATCGGTTGACCGTTCTCCTTCCCGACGAGCATAACGAGGGATGGCATGAGAATGTGCGCCAACTGCTTCGTCCGCAGGGCGTCGAAACGGTGCTTGCACGCACCGGCCGCGAAGCCTTGGAGATGATTGAAGCCGGCCGGGTCCATCTCGCGGTTCTCGACGTCCATATGCCACAGCTTGGCGGATTGCAGGTGGTTCGGCTGATGCGCGAGCAGGGAGATGCGGCGACGCCCGCCATTCTGCTGGCTGACCAGCTCAGCAACCAGTTGCTTCACGAAGCGCTGGGGATGCGTGTTTTCAGCGTTCTGTCCAAGCCCGTGGATCTGAACCTTCTGCTCGATGTCATGGCCCGAGTGCTGAGGCGGCACTATCAAAGCCGCTGGCCGGGCGAACAGGCTGAACAGTGACAACGTCGTTCATGGCCCGCTGTCCGTTGTCAGTTGCGGATCGGCCATGGTGTGTTTAAACGGACAACTGACAGTGACATAACTGACATCTATTTTTTAAGGAGCTACCGCAATGGCAAAGCTGCGTCCTCTCGGAGACAAGATCCTCGTCAAGCGCGTGGAAGCCGAGACCACCACCAAGTCTGGAATCGTCCTGCCTGACACTGCCAAGGAAAAGCCCAAGCGCGGCAAGATCCTCGCACTCGGTGATGGTAAGCGTCTGGACAATGGTGAGCGTGCTCCTTTCGCGGTGAAGAAAGGTGACGAGGTTCTGTTTACCAGCTATGCCGGAACGGAAGTCAAGATCGACGGTGAAGAGCTGCTCATCATGAGCGAAGAGGATGTTCTGGCAATCGTCGAGTAAGTTAAAACCACGGATGAACCCAGATGAGCGCAGATCAAGTCATGAGTTTCATGCATCGGCTTCTATGACTTTTCTGCGAACTCCGCGTCTTTGCGGTGAACCTTTAATCAGGAGCAATCAACATGGCAGCAAAACAGATCAAGTTTGACCAGGAAGGCCGCGAGGCCATCCTGCGCGGTGTGCGCAAGCTCGCCCGCGCGGTCAAGGTCACCCTCGGTCCCTCCGGACGGAACGTTGTTCTGGAAAAGTCTTTCGGATCGCCCACCGTCACCAAGGACGGCGTCACCGTTGCCAAGGAAATCGAACTGGAAGACCCCTACGAGAACATGGGCGCCCAGATGGTCAAGGAAGTGGCGTCCAAGACCTCCAACGTTGCGGGTGATGGCACCACCACCGCGACCGTCTATGCCGAAGCCATTTTCGCTGAAGGGCTCAAGAACGTTGCCTCGGGTGGGAATGCGACCCAGATTCAGCGAGGCATCCAGGCTGCCGTCGATGCCATCGTTGATGAACTGGCGAAGATGAGCAAGAAGGTCGAGTCGTCTACCGAAGTCGCCCAGGTTGGCACGAGCAGCGCCAACCAGGACGAGCAAATCGGCAAGATGATTGCCGACGCCATGGAGAAGGTTGGCAAGGATGGCGTCATCACCGTTGAGGAAGGCAAGGGTCTGGATACCTATGTCGAGCTCGTCGAAGGTATGCAGTTCGACAAAGGGTATTTGTCGCCGCACTTCGTCACCGATACTGCGTCGATGACGGCTGTGCTTGAAGATGCCTATGTCCTGATCTACGAGAAGAAGATCAGTTCGGCTCGTGACCTGGTACCGGTCCTCACCAAGGTTGCGGAATCCGGCAAGCCCTTGCTCATCATTGCTGAGGATGTCGATGGCGAAGCCCTTGCGACCTTGGTGGTCAACAAGCTTCGCGGCACCCTGAAGGTTGCCGCCGTGAAGGCTCCCGGTTTTGGCGATCGCCGCAAAGCCATGCTTGGTGATATCGCCATCCTCACCGGTGGAACGGCGATCTTCGAAGAGCTGGGCGTCAAGCTTGAGAACGTCGAGCTTTCGCAGCTTGGCCGGGCTAAGAAGATCACGATCGACAAGGACAACACCACGATCATTGAGGGCGCCGGTGATGAGAAGGCCATCAAGGGCCGCATCGAGCAGATCAAACACGAGATCGATGCTACCACCAGCGACTATGATCGCGAGAAGCTGCAGGAGCGTCTGGCCAAGCTCTCGGGTGGTGTGGCGCAGATCCACGTCGGGGCGGCTACCGAAGTGGCGATGAAGGAGAAGAAGGCCCGCGTCGAAGACGCTCTGCATGCCTGCCGCGCAGCCGTTGAAGAGGGTATTCTTCCGGGCGGTGGCGTTGCCGTTGTCTGGGCAGCTGCCAAGGTTCTGGACAAGGTCGCCAAAGCGGCTGCTAACGACGATCAGCGCATTGGGATTGAAATTGTCCGACGCGCTGTCGAAGCTCCGATTAAGCAGATCGCCAGCAACGCCGGCGTCGATGGATCGGTCGTGGCTCAGAAGGTCAAGGAGTCGAAGGATGTCAATTTCGGCTACAACGCCCTGACCCACGAGTACGGCGATCTGGTGA
>CAZSJB010000198.1:4935-6091 GCA_964606625.1 uncultured Tepidisphaeraceae bacterium
AAGATGGGCGTCATCGTTCCGACCAAGGTCGAGCGCACTGCCCTGCAGAATGCCGCGAGCATCTCCGGTCTACTGTTGACGACCGATGCCGTGATCTCCGAGATTAAGGAAGACAAGCCCGAACCGGCCGGTGCCGGTGCGGGTGGCATGGGCGGGATGTACTAATTCCGCTTGCTGAGATACACTCAGATCAAAGCCCCGTGGATGCACATCCACGGGGCTTTTTTTGTCCTTATACTTATAGTTGTCTTAGGAGAACGGAAACTACGATGAGGTGATTGTCAGTCGAGATAGTCATCGTCCGGATTTTCGTCGTCGCGGATCTCGTTAAGCAGATCGACGAAGTCCGCATCATCCAGCTCGTACCATTCGGGGACGGCTGTGATCGACAAGCCGCGGCGCTCGGCGAGCTTCTCGATGATCTTTTGCTTCAGCTCTGGATCAGTGATCTCTCGAATACGGATCATGGTACAGTTGGCAGTTAACAGCAACGAGGGCAGTAGGGGGCACCTGCTTCATTCCCTCGCCATGCTATCTTACCGTCCCGCCATCCTCTGTTACGTCAGTTCGTTGTGGAACAGTTCGATCACTTCTCCGTCGGGCCCTTTGAAAAAGGCAAGGCGGACGGGAACCGGTCCGGGGTTGTCGCCGAGTTGCACGTCCTTGGGCTCGACCGTCACCTCGGCGCCAGCCTGGCGCACGCGTTCGATGATCCCATCGACATCCCGACATCGGAAGCACAGGTGCAGGATCTGACCCTCCTCCGTAGCAGGCGCCTGGTCGGGCCGCTCGAAGATCTCCAGGTAATTGCCATCGCCGGTATCCAGCATGATTGCCCGCTTGGGTGCCTGGCCCCAGCTCACGCGCATGCGGAAGCCCAGCACGTTCTGGTAGAACTGGACCGAGCGGTCGAAATCGCGAACCCGAATAGCAACATGGTGAAAACCACCGCCGCCGAGAATCTCATTGGTTTTACTCATAGTCCGGCATGTTGTACCGGATCGGTGGAGAATGTCACGCTTCGTGAAAGAAGCAATTCCTGGTAAAGGCGTAAAGATAATAAAAGCCCGGTCTATCGTCCGCCCGGGCGGAGATGCTTGGGCGGACGATAGATCGATGGGTCAGAGACTGATCAGGCGCGCCGCCGACGCAGTAG
>CAZSJB010000199.1:0-6087 GCA_964606625.1 uncultured Tepidisphaeraceae bacterium
CGATGCGCGTCAAGGTGCCCTTCGGCGTGGCGCAGATCGGCAAGAGCTTCCGCAACGAAATCACCCCGCGCAACTTCATCTTCCGCTCACGTGAGTTCGAGCAGATGGAGATTGAGTGGTTCTGCCATCCCGACGAAGCCGCCATGTGGTATGAGTTCTGGAAGGCTGAGCGCATGAAGTGGTGGCGCGACCTGGGAATTTCGGAAGGGCGGCTGCGCTTCCGCGACCATGAGCCGGATGAGCTGTCGCACTATTCGAAGATGACGGTCGACATCGAGTACCGCTATCCATTCACCGATCCTGATTTCGGGGAACTGGAAGGTATTGCTCACCGCGGCTGCTTCGACCTGTCGCAGCACCAGGAGCACTCGGGTGTCAAGCTCGATTATTTCGACCAGGAGCGCCAGCAGCGAGGCGAACCGGCGGACAAGGTGCGGTACATCCCGAATGTCATCGAGCCCTCCAGCGGTTTGACGCGTGGCGTGCTGGTACTACTGTGCGAAGCCTTCACGCCGGATCCGTCGCGCCCGAGCAAGATGTTCATGAAGTTCTCGCCGCGCATGGCGCCGATCAAGGTCGGCATCTTTCCCCTGGTCGCTAAGGAAGGCATGCCTGAGGTGGCGGAGAAGCTCTATCTCGACCTGCGCAACAAGTACCAGGCCGAGTTCGACGTCAAACAGTCGATCGGCAAGCGCTACGCTCGCATGGACGAGATCGGAACACCCTATTGCGTGACGGTTGATGGTGAAACACTGAACAATCAGACCGTCACCATTCGTGATCGCGACACCGCCACCCAGGAGCGTATTGCTATCGACAAGGTACGCGAGTATCTCGATGAGCGAATGGGGCTGTAATACAATGGCCGGTTGACAATGTAGACGCTTCTCGACATGGCCAGTCAACTCGACATCCTCGCACTCGAGCCGTTTTACGGCGGCATCCGAAAGATGATGCTCGAGACGCTGATCCGGCATAGCCGGCATCGGTGGACGGTGCTCAAGCTGCCGCCACGACGGATCGAGCGCCGCCTGACCGCGGCTGCCACCTGGTTTGCTGAGCAACTCACTCGCCATTGGGTGGGATCGGTGGATTTGCTGTTTACCAGCGAAGCGCTCAACCTGGCGAACTTTCATCGGCTGATGCCGAACCTGGCGCGCAAGCCATCAGTCGTCTATTTCCACGCCAACCAGCTACCGCCAGCCGACAGCACGAACGACGATGCGTTGCACCTGGTCAACCTTAATACCGCAAAGGCGGCTACGGAAGTCTGGTTCAACTCACTGTTCCATCTGCGGGATTTCCTGCATCGCGCATCGGCAATGGTGGCACGTCATCCGGAGCTGTCCAGCCGGAATCCCATGCCCGAAATCACCGCCAAGGCCCAACTCGTCCCGCCACCGATCGATACCGGGCTACCGGCAGACCACGCGAAACTCAGCCAGATTCGCCGTGTCAAGCGACTTGTCTTTGTTGATACCCGCGATGCGGATGTGCGGCTGATCAATGCGGCGTTCAATATCCTGACGCGACGGGCGGAGAAGTGGCAATTCGTGACCGTAGGGCCGGTTGAAGAGCTGTCAGCCGACCTGCCACGGCGCACGATCAGCGAGCGCGACGAAGCTGCCCAGGTCGAGGCGATGTATGAGTGCTCCGTGATGATCAGCACCAAGATTGGCGCGCCCTGCGATCATTACGCGGTACGCGGCCTGGTCGCAGGCTGTATTCCCGTCTGGCCGCATACAGGGGTTTATCCCGAACTGTTGCCGGAAGTGTTGCATCCGCACTGCCTGTATGATGGCACCGCCTCCAAGCTCGCCAGCCAGATGCAAGACATCTATCACATTGAGCGTCCATCTGGCTATGAAGAGGAGCAGGAGGCAATCCTCAAAGCCTTCGATCCCGTTTCCGCCAGTAAAGCCATGGATCAGCGGCTTGAACAGCTGGTGATTACCAATTCGATGAAACGATAATTGTCGGCTTGGGACTGAGACGTGACGTAGGCGAGACTAACCAAATCCCGTCTGCGCCATTTGGGAAATCGGATTTCTGAGCTATACCCCCTACGTCCGATAATCCATGTTATGTTAAGTTTCGTCTGGGGCGGCGATTTTGCCTTTTCAGGCGGAAATCAGCGAGATGGCCGCTGCGGCGCCGCCGAATCCTGCTGCCATAGCGATGCTGTGCTGAATGGGTTGCTGAACTGCTGCCCTGCTGATGCGAGCGTGTGTGGTTGCGAGTGGTGCCTGGGTGTTGATGTTGCCTGGTACGACGCCGTGGCGGTGCATCATGCAGTTAAGAACCACCGACACCAAGCCGGCTGCTCCGAGGCTGTGACCGAGTGCGGCTTTGTGCGAATAGACGATTGGTTGGCTGGCAGTCGTGCTGGCGATGTGGTCGATGGCTGCCAGTTCGATGGGATCGTTCAGGTCGGTTCCCGTAGCATGGGCATGAATCAGGTCGACTGACTGGCTGGCTGTGATCCGGTTCAGGCAGGATCGAATCGTTTGTCCTTGGGGATCGATGCCGGTCAGATGGGTTGCATCAGCTCCCATGGCGAATCGGTTGATCAGGATGTCGCCCGGTTGAGATTGGGCGCGTTCCAGGCAGATGGCGGCTGCGGCTTCACTGATCAGGAATCCGCTGCGATGTTGATCCATCGGGCGTACGGGCTCGCCCGGGTTTGTCAAGACGCCAAGCCGCCGAAAGCTGCCGATGAACAGCGGATGCAGCGAAGATTCGGCTGCGATAATAAGCACTCGGTCGGCTGATCTGTCTCGCAGCAGCAACACAGCACGGATGAGAGCTGCAATCCCGGTTGCACAGGCGCAGGAGACCGTGAGCATCGGTCCGTTGCCCATGGAGATTTGCTGGCGTATCCCTGTTGCCACCGTGTGCAAGCCGCTCGGGCAAGCTCTTTCAACTTCCTTCGGGGGCTTATCGGACGTTGAAGGTGGGGCGGATGCTGCATCCGTGGAGAGCTGCTGTTGCCATTGGGCAATCCACTTATCGACCGGACCTTTGCTGGTGCCCACTACCAGCGCGCAGCGAGGATCATGCAATTGTGTGCGAGACCAGCCTGCCTGCGCAATGGCTTGCCTGGCTGCGATAACACCCAGCGAAGTGACGCGATCCTCATCTCCCGTGAAGGGGAGAGACGTGCGTGCATGATCAATGATTGACGCCCCCTCGACGATCCGCTGCCAACTTGTTTGCAGGCCGTTTCCCAGCGGGGTGATTAATCCCATCCCGCAGACACGGATTGCGTCTTGGCTGTGATTGGCGTTCACACCCCTATCGCCTCCGTGATCGGAGTCGCTGTCTGATCCTTAAATGGTGGCCGCACGGACAGGCCAAGCCGGTTCAGCAAGGCCTTGTCCTCGTCATAGGCTGGGGAGGGCACGGCCTTGGTGAGCATGATTTTCTGCTCGCTGGAGAAAATCGAGTTTGCTCCAGCCATGAAGCACATCGCCTGCTCCGCTTCCGAAAGCTTGGACCGCCCCGCCGATAGCCGCACCACCGATGCCGGCATCACAATCCGAGTAGTTGCGATCATGCGCACCACATCGGTCCAGGGGACATCCGGATTATCCGCCATGGGTGTCCCGGGAACCTTCGCGAGAATATTGATCGGAACACTCTCCGGATGCGGCTGCATGTTGGCCAGCGTACAAAGCATCGATACACGATCCTGGATGCTCTCGCCCAAGCCGATGATACCGCCGGTGCAGAGTGTTACATCGGTTTTGCGGACGTTGGCGAGCGTTTCAAGCCGATCCTTGAAAGTGCGGGTGGTGATGATCGTTTCGTAGTATTCCTCCGAGGTGTCCACGTTGTGGTTGTAGGCATACAGTCCAGCATCCTCGAGGCGGCGTGCTTGGTCTTCACTGAGCATGCCCAGCGTGCAGCAGACTTCCAGGCCCATGGCTGTCACATCCTTAACCATGTCCAGGACGCGCTCGAACTGCTTGTTATCCCGTACCTGACGCCAGGCAGCGCCCATGCAGACACGGGTGACACCTGCTTCCTTGGCTCGCCGGGCGATCTCGACGACTTCGTTCTTGTCCATCAGGGGCTGGCCATCGATGCCGGTCTGGTAACGGGCGGATTGTGAACAATAAGCGCAATCCTCCGGACACCCACCCGTTTTGATCGAGATCAGCCGGCAGACTTGCACCTCAGCGGGGTCGTGATACAGGCGATGCACCTGGGCCGCTTGATACACCAACTCCATCAGCGGCGTATCATGAATCGCGCGAATCTCATCTACCTGCCAATCGTGACGGATCTGTGACATCCCAACCCAAGTCCTTTCAAAACAGACGGGCAATTGCTCCGTACCGGTACGAACCCGAAGATTCTACAGCCCAATCCTTGTGATTCCACCAACAGCGGATCTTCATCCGGATTCCCAGCGGGTTTTGCATAAATTTATTCCGAACCTGATTTATCTTCAGGCGTTTCCAACTCTGTCAGCCGTTGGTACAGGACTGCTGCCGTCCTGGTCCCGTTGTACAAGGCTTCCAGGTCGAATTTTTCATTGGGTGAATGGACGCGGTCATCAGGCAACCCAAAACCAACCAGCAATGTGTCAATGCCCAGCTCTTTCTTAAGCAGGCCCACAACCGGAATGCTCCCCCCTTCCCGGATTAATGTTGGCTTGACACCAAAGCCCGTCTCCACCGCTTCACTGGCAAGCTGGATGGCTTGGCTGTCGTGGGGAACCAACACAGCAGGTGAAGCGCCGTAGTGTTTGAACTCAATTTTCACCCCTGAGGGACAGCGGTCACGCAGATGCTTCTCCAGCCACGGCAGGATCTTCGCCGGATCCTGATTGGGCACGAGTCGACAGGACAGTTTCGCGGAGGCTTTGGAGGGGATGATCGTTTTGGCTCCCGGTCCCTGGTAGCCGGACGTGATGCCATTCACATCCAGCGATGGTCTGGCCCAGCGTCGCTCCAGCGCGGTATATCCGGCTTCGCCATAGCCCTCGACCAGCCCCAGTGACTTGTAAAACGCCTCTTCATCAAAGGGCAACTGCTGCCACATCTGACGTTCTTCGGGGCTGAGCTGAATTACATCATCATAAAACTCCGCCACGGTGACATGCCCGTCGTAGTCATGCAGGCTGCCCAGCATCTCACTCAGGATATTGGCGGGATTGGGTACGGCGCCACCGAACATGCCGCTGTGCAGGTCGTGATCGGCTGCTGTCAGAAACACCTCGATATACAGAAGACCGCGCAGCCCATAGGTAATGGCGGGTATACCGCGAGCAAACTGGGCGGTGTCGCTGATGACCGCGATATCAGCTTGCAGATCCGCCGTGTGGTCAAGGATAAACTGCTCGAGATTCGTGCTGCCGGTTTCTTCTTCACCTTCGAGCAGTACAATGAGGTTCACAGGCAATCCACCGTTGGCTTGCCAGGCACGGATGGCTTCGATGTGTGCCCAGATCTGGCCTTTGTCGTCGACTGCGCCACGGGCGAAGATGGCCTGATGGCCGGTACCATCATCGCGGATGGTCGGAACAAACGGGGGGCTTGTCCATAAGTCCAAGGGTTCAGGGGGTTGAACATCGTAGTGGCCATACAGTAGCACCGTTGGCCGGCCGAGCTGATGGCCATTGCGCGCCAGGACTATGGGCTGGCCGGGAGTGGGTGCAATTTCTACCTTCAGCCCGGCTTGTGTGAGGCAATCGCCCAGCCACTCGGCACACCGCCTGCAATCATCAGCATGATCCGGATTGGCACTGACAGACGGAATCTCCAGCAACCTCTTCAGTTCTTCGACCGCCGCTGAACGTCGCTGGGCAATCTGGTCCAAAACCGCGTTGAGTGCATCTTTTGCCATAAGTAGGGAATGGTAAGCCCTGGAAAGGGTTTGTCACCGCCAAACCTTCAGAGGAAAGCGGGTTATTTATAGTATTTCCCATCCTGCTCCCCCCACTACCAGGCATGCTGGGTTCAGCCACTTGAAATCCCCCGCTACCTGAATATCATGATCGTTCTGCCGTTGTTGAGGGCAGGTAGCTCAGTTGGTAGAGCAATGGACTGAAAATCCATGTGTCGCCGGTTCGATTCCGGC
>CAZSJB010000200.1:0-6080 GCA_964606625.1 uncultured Tepidisphaeraceae bacterium
ATGGGATAATGCGTGAAAGCAGTTCGATGGATCCATCCTGATCCGACCCACATCACCGCCATGTCATCCGCCAACCAGGAGCGTTACTATGCTCATCCCCACTGCACCATATCATGAGCAACAGATCCGCATCACCATGGGTGAGACATCACTCGCCGGGGATCTGCGGATTCCCGAAAACCCGCGCGGCATTGTCCTGTTTGCCCATGGCAGTGGCAGCAGCCGTCACAGCCCGCGCAACCGCTTCGTCGCCGCTCATCTCAATGACGGCCACCTCGTTACACTGCTGATCGACCTCCTGACCGAGCATGAAGAACGTGAAGAGGCACTGACTGCACATCTTCGCTTCAACCTTGATCTGCTGGCGACCCGGCTGGTGGATGCCATGCGCTGGCTGAAGAATCATCGTGAACTGCGGTCGCTGAAAATCGGCCTGTTCGGCGCCAGCACCGGCGGCGGCGCTGCATTGGTCGCAGCCGCCCGCGAGCCGCACTTGGTCGGCGCTATCGTCTCCCGTGGTGGCGGCCCGACCTGGCAGGCGAGTCGCTCTTGAACGTCCGCGCCCCCACGCTTCTGATCGTCGGCGGCAACGACCAGCCGGTCATCCAGATGAACCAGAACGCCTATGGCCGGCTCCGGTGCGAAAAGCGCCTGGAGATCATTCCTGGCGCGTCCCATCTGTTTGAGGAACCCGGTACGCTCGAGTGTGTCGCTCAATTGGCGCGCAAATGGTTTGAAACCTACCTGCCTTGATGCGGTGCAGCGGATCGGTATTGCGCGAGACGTGTGTTCGGCACGCATACCGCTACAATCCACCTATATGGTGAAGAATCATCCGAATGTACTCTTGATTACCGTCGACCAGTGGCCCGGTTCGCTGCTGGGAGCAGCCGGGCATCCGGCTGTGCGAACACCGACGCTCGATCAACTGGCTGCCAACGGCGTTTACTACCCCCAGGCATACACCGAATGCCCCGTCTGTGTGGCAGCGCGGCGTACGCTGATGACCGGACTGACGCCCCACGCCCATGGCGTGCTGCGCAATGAATCGCGGCCGATGCCCGATGTGCCGACGCTGGCCCAAGCCTTCCGCGATGCTGGCTACCAGGCCTATGCGGTTGGCAAGTTGCATGTCTCACCGCAACGCCAGCGGATCGGGTTCGACGATGTGATCCTTGACGAGGAAGGCCGCGGCAGCGAAGGCGCCCGAGCCGACGATTACGAACTGTTCCTGGGTGACAATGGCTATCCCGGCCAGCGCTTCGCCGGCGGGATGTCCAATAATGAATACCTCTGGCGTCCCTGGCATCTTGAGGAGCGCCTGCACGTCACCAACTGGGCCGCCCAGCAGATGGCGCGACAGATCATCCGCCGCGATCCGCTGCGTCCGGCATTCTGGTACCTGTCGTTCAGCCAACCGCATCCACCGCTGACGCCGCTACAGGCATACCTGGATATGTATCGCGATGTCCCGATCCCCGACCCGGTTATCGGCGCCTGGGCCAGCCATCCGGATGACCAGCTCGATATCGCCATCCAGCGCGAAATCCAGACCCATCGCAACGTGATGCGCCACCTGCCGGTGGACCAGATCCGCGATGTCCACCGCGCCTTTTATGCAGCCTGCACGCACATCGATCACCAGATTCGCTTCGTGCTGGGCACGCTGCGCCAGGAGGGCCTGCTCAAGGACACCATCATCTGCTTCACAGCCGACCACGGCGACATGCTCGGCAACCACCACCTGTGGGCCAAGCACGTCTTTTACGAGGACTCAGCACGTGTGCCGATGATCCTGTGTGGAACCGATGAGCAGAAGATCAGCAACCGTATCGGGCATCATCGTGTCGATGATCGGCTGGTCGGGCTGCAGGATGTGATGCCCACCCTGCTCGACCTGGCGGAGATTGATATCCCCAGCCATTGCCAGGGCCTCAGCATGGTCGGCGACAGGTGTCATGATCATCTGATCGGGGCCTTCGGACCGATCGAGAATGTCGAAAGCGGCAATCCGATGCGTATGGCGCGCGATGCGCGTTACAAGCTGGTCTACTATCCCGCCGGCAACCTGCGGCAGTTGTTTGACCTGCGAAAAGATCCAAATGAACTGCGCGATCTGGGCCGTGACCCCGCCCACCAGGCAATCGTCGACCGGCTAAGCCAGGTGCTGATCAATGCCCTGCCCGCCGACGAACAGGCTGCATGGGTCACCAATGGCAAGCTCACCGGCTGGCCTGATGCGAGACCGGCACAGCCCAAGCCCAATTTCGGTTTTAGCGGCCAGCGCGGCATTCAGTGGCCGAGCATGTGACTTGCGCAACCTGGCGCTGAGCAAAATCCCACACTCATTCAAGAGGCCTCCTGAATGAGCAGAGACCGCCTCCGCAGATTTACCGTGGCTTTTCTCCAACCCTTCATCACAGAATAGCCACATGAGCCTTCAATCACTGATTGCAAGCGGTACGAAAGTCTGGCTGGATTCGGTCGAACCGCAGGCTGTGCGGCGTAACGCTGAGCGCGGTATCACCGGAGCGACCTCCAATCCCATCATCATCGCCGATATCCTCAAAACTGGCGCTTTCGATGAGGAAATCGCCCGGTTGATGAAGGAAGGCATGGATGACAACGCCATCGCGTGGCACATGACCGACAAGCTTGTGTCCGATGCACAGAAAGTCTTCGCACCTGTCTGGGAGCGCACAGAAGGCAACGATGGCTATGTAAGTTTTGAGCTGGATCCTCTGCTAGAGGACGCCGAGGCTGCCCCACCGCTGGACCAGCGGACGCGCCAATACATCGAACTGGGCAAGCAATACGCGCAAGGGCAGACCAATCGCATGATCAAGGTTCCTGCCACCGAAGCCGGTCTCGCTGCCCTGGAAGATCTGGCGGCTGCCGGCGTGACGATCAACGTCACGCTCATTTTTACAAACCGTCAGTACAGTGCGGCCCGTGATGCAATCTGGCGCGGCGCCCAGCGACGAACCGACGGTCTGAAGGGATTCAAGAGCGTTTACAGCATCTTCATCTCTCGCGTGGACGTGTACACCGATAAACACTTGCCCGACCTGTCCGAACAAGCCCAGGGAATGGTCGGCATCCTCAACGCCAAAGAGTTGTGGCGTGAGAACCAGGATTACTGGGCGGATAAAAATCTGCCGCTGCAGCAGGAGATCGTCTTTGTTTCCACGGGTCGCAAACTGGACTGGCAGGCGGAGGATTATTATGTCGAGCACTTGGCGGGCAGCGACATCATGACTAATCCCCCCGATACCAATGACGCGATTGAGCGGCTTGGCAAGCAATACACCCGCGGGGTGGACAAGCTGCCCGCGCCCGAGGTCATCGAAGAGATTCATCAGAAGGTCGACCAAGCCAAAATGGAGCAGGTCCTGATGGAAGAGGGCTTGAAGAAGTTTGCCGACCCCTTCAAAAAGCTGCTGGAGACGATCGCTGAAAAGCGACGCTGATCTGGCATCCTTGGAAAAGAAAAGAGCAAGGCCCGCGGAGGGCTATATCCGCGGGCCTTATCGTTATCCGCTGCCGACAACCACCCATCGTTGTCGCAGCGGGTTACGCGCCTCCCCTCTCGCGCTAGTACCGGTAGTAGTAGGTAGTCGTGGATTGGTAGTACGTCCCGTAGTTGGGATAGCAGTCGTAGGACCGATACGTGGGCCGATAGACCGGGACGTAGACCGGCGTCGGGCGATACACCACCGGCGGCGGGCAATAGACCGGAGCGGGCACATGCACGCGCGGTGGCCGATGGCTGATCCGGCTGCGATGTCGATACCCTTCAGAATACGTGATCCGGGCGTCGTAATAACTGCCCGAGCCGTAGTGATATCCGCTGGAGGATCCAAACCCGACGGAGATCGAAAAGCCCTTGTCGCGGCGGCCTGCTTCAGCCACCAGGGGCAACATTCCGATCACGAGGCATCCGAGCAGCAGGTAACGCATAGAGAGCTCCTTTCAGCGAGGAATCGCATCGGCCCGCTCCGCTACAACTTTGGCAGGCACTATCAAAGACACCCGCCTCAGGCGGTGGTTAGGGAAAGGCAATTTTTTATTTTTAAGGAGCAGCAGATGAACTCAGCCGATGGCCAGATTGTCGCGATGAATCACCTCATCGTAGGCGGCTTCCTTTAACATTTCCCGCACCTGGGCGGTCTTTTTCCCAGCAATGCGGAGGAGATCGCTAGCGCTATAATTCGTTAATCCGCGCGCAATAGGCGTGCCATCAGGAGAGATAATTTCCACGACATCCCCCCGCTTGAAAGCCCCGGATGCGCCAGTCACGCCGGCCGCCAGCAGGCTGCGGTTCTGCTCGACCAGTGCCCGCACACAACCCGCATCGACCTGGATTGCTCCCGCCGGTCGCACCGAACCGATCCATCGCACCCGGCTGGATAGTTTTCGCTTTGCCGGGACAAATAGCGTCCCCAGTTCCTCCCCTGCCAGCACACGTGACAGCAGATTCTCCATCCGTCCATCGACCACGACCATTGCCTCGCCGGCGCGGGTCACCAGCCGGGCGGCCTCTATCTTGGAGCGCATCCCCCCTTTGCCCAGGTTGGATTTCTCAGCCCGCACCAGTTCACGCGCCGCCTCGACACTCTGGACCAGCCGAACGGGCTTGCCCTCGGCATCCAGCAGGCCATCCACCACCGTCATCAGCACCAGCAGATTGGCTCGCAGCGCGTGCGTTACCAGGGCCGCGAGAATGTCGTTGTCGCCGAAGGTGATCTTGATGATCTCATCGGTGCTGATCGTGTCATTCTCATTGATGATCGGAACGCCGCCCAGTTCATGCACGGCTGCGATCGTGTTGCGCAGGTTGAGATAGCGCGTGCGGTGATCGATGTCTTCGCGGGTCAACAGAATCTGCGCCACCGGCATTTCATACGGCGCAAACGCCACCGCCCAGGCGTCCATCAATCGCCGCTGGCCGATGGCGGCTACCGCCTGCAGCTTCGCCAGATCGGTCGGCCGGTTGATCAGGTTCAGCTCCGCCATGCCCGCCCCAATTGCCCCGGAACTGACGATCGTGACATCGATCTTCTTTTCGCGCCGTAGCATGGCTACCTGCTGCGCAACATCAGCCACAAAAGCCGCATTCAAGCGGCCATTGGCGTCGGACAAAAGCTGCGTTCCCAGCTTGATGACCATGCTGCGCACGTTGTTGAGATAGGTGGCACGTGAGACGGTTTGATCAGTCGCGGTGGGCATGGGGCAAGTGAGTAATCAATTGGTCACGAATCAATGTCCGTAGTTCTTAAACCAGCAGGCTGTCGTCCTTCATGGAATGCGGGCGGATGTCATCCAGCCCGCCTGTCTGTATGCGTTGCGTGGCACGGGCGTCTCGACCGCGTGTTGGTCAGGAATCTCGGGCAGGATGCCCGCGCCACTCCAACTCTCATCGCCTCGCAACGCAGCGGAGGATCTCTTCGGTCGCGCGGTCACATCATCCTCCCTCTCGCGCCGCGTGCTGGCGGGCAACCCGGTCTGCCTCTTCGAAGGCATCTTCCGGTTTCATTACACCTTGGTCGATATTGTTCCAGATATTCAGCAGCTCCTGCCCGGCTGCGGATAAACCCGCGGACGCCAAGGCATCGGTATCTGCCTGCGCTCCCAGCTCCAGCAGCGTATCCAGCCGTTCCTGGTACATGTCCTGCGTCACCGCATCATCCTCGATCCAACTACTGATCCGGGCGACATCCCGATCTGTCAGGTTCAACCGCCCCAGTGCCCGCCCTCTCTCGTTGTTTTCCGTTACCATCCGCAGCCGCGAAACGGTCATCAGCTCTTTTGACCGCAGGTTCAGCTCCCGGGCAGCCATCACCTGCTCCTGAGTCTTCAACTCGAAATCCATTGCCAGGGCCTTGCGCAGTTCGGGGGATTTCTGCGTCGCTCCCTGCTTGAAGATCGCCTGCTTCTGGTTGGCGAGATCTTCTATCTTCTTGAACAACCGGTCCCGCTGCTTGCTTAAGAGGATCTCCTCCTTGCGCAACTCCTGTCGCGACAGTTCGCTGAGCGTCTTCTTCCGCGTCCCGAATAATCGGTCGATCAGGGCCATAGCT
>CAZSJB010000201.1:0-6079 GCA_964606625.1 uncultured Tepidisphaeraceae bacterium
CCCGATTACCTATGATCGACCATTATGGCAGACTCGCAGACCCATAAATCGCAATTTTTTGTCGTTGACGATGAGCTCGAACTTGCAGAGGTGATGTGCGAGGCCTTGGCCCGTCTGGGACACAAGTGCGATGTTGGCTATAGCCTGGACGAAGCACGCACGAAACTAGAGCGGCGGCAATATGATGTGGTGGTGACCGATCTGGTCATGGAAGGTCGCCGCGATGGCTTGGCAGTCCTGGAGGCTGCCAAGGAGCAGAACCCGCCTCCGCCGGTTCTTTTGGTGACAGCCCATGCGGATATCCCCACCTGCAAGGAAGCGCTAAACCAGGGAGCGTACGACTACATCGAAAAACCGCTCGATCTCGAATATTTCCGAACCCAGGTTAACCGTGCTGCCGAGCGGGCTGCCCTGGAAAAGCAGAATCGTGCCCTCCAGGAACAGCTCATCGATCACAGCGGGTTTGCCGGAATCATCGGAACCAGCCCGGGGATTCGGCAAGTGGTGGACACTGCCCGGCAGGTCGCTCCCAGTGATATTCCGGTTCTTATCACCGGCGAAAGCGGCACCGGTAAGGAGTTGATTGCCCGGGCGATTCATAACCACAGCCGGCGCCGCAAGCACCGCCTGGTGATCCTCAACTGTGCCGGGCTGAGTGAATCCATCCTGGAAGATGAATTGTTCGGTCACGTGAAAGGCGCTTTCACAGGCGCGCAAAGCGATCGCGAAGGGCGCTTTGAGCATGCCGACCGTGGCACGCTGTTCATGGATGAGATCGGTGATATGCCCAATGCCATGCAAGCCAAGCTGCTGCGTGTGCTTGAGAATGGCGAAGTGGTGCGCCTGGGTTCAAACGAGCCGGTGCAGGTGGATGTGCGCTTCATCAGCGCCACCAACCGCAACCTGGAAGAAATGGTGGCGGAGAAGCAGTTCCGTGAGGATCTGTATTTTCGAATCAAGGGTGTGACCCTGCATCTTCCGCCCCTGCGTGAGCGCCGCGAGGACATTCCGCTGCTGATCCATCACTTCATCAGCCAGTTCAACGAAAAGTACGGCAAGGAGATCGATGAGATTGATCCCGAAGCCCAGCAGTTGCTGATGAGCTTCCCTTGGCCAGGCAATGTGCGTCAGTTGCGCAATACGATCGAGAATATGGTCGTCCTGACCTCCGGCAACCGCTTGACTGTCGACAGCCTTCCCAACGATATCCGGCCGCGTGCCGCAACCACCGGAGGCATGAACAACCTGGTGGGTATCAGCATTGAACAAGCCGAGAAGGAACTGATTCGCAACACGCTCAAAATGGTCAATGGCAACCGTGAGCAAGCCGCCAAGATCCTCGGGATCGGCGAACGTACGCTCTATCGGAAGATCAAGGAATACGAACTGTCGTAATGATACGACAACATCAATGGGCGCACGGTACGGTTGAGGAGAGCCTGAAAGCAGATGACATACGATCCCGCCACTTTTTTAATAAAGCCTCTTTTGTGATCGCTTAGACTTAGACATATGACTTGGGGCGCACATCAATATGGAAGCAGGAATGACACTCCCCCTTATGAGAATCGGACACGGCTATGACATCCACCGTCTTGCCGAGGGCGGTCAGTTGGTGATAGGCGGCGTGGTGGTGGCTGAGGGGATCCGTGCCGACGCGCACAGTGATGGGGATGTGGCCATTCACGCGCTGGTTGATGCGTTATTGGGCGCGATTGGCGGGGGAGATATTGGCGAACTGTTTCCCAACACCGATCCAGCCTATCGAAATGCCCCCAGCCGGCAATTCCTAGAAGAAGCGATGCGTCGGGTCCAACAGGCAGGTTATCAGGTGACCAATGCGGACCTGACCATCCTGGCTGAGCGGCCGAAGCTGAAATCGTTCAAACCCCGGATGGCTGCGGTACTGGAGGAATACCTCAAGGCACCCCTCAACATCAAGGCCGGTACCAATGAAGGTTGCGATGCAATCGGGCGTGGAGAAGCTGTCGCAGCACATGCCATCGTGCTGCTTCAGCGAGTCGCGGGATAAGCGTCACAGCAGATGACGATCATTGTCGGTTTCAAACATCTGTCGCATGCGTTCCTGCGGCGCAGTAGGGGTGGTACTCTGCCAGATTTTGATCAATCGTGCATTGATCGCCATCGCCATGAGCAAAGCCTGTTGCCGGGGCGCATCGGTGGTGGGGCAGCGCATCGTTTCGCCAGCGCACAGGAGTTCGATGCGCGAACGATGCTGGCCATACTGGTCATATTGCGTCAAGCGCACAGCCTGCACCTGTGTAAATGGGATATAGCGGACATTCTCCAGGCGACCCAACCCGCGCCGTACACGGATACAGCGATGGCTGAGATTGATTTCCATCTCCCGAACCTGGAACAGGACCGCTACTGCGACAAGGGCGAAGATCACACCCAGGGTGATTGCCGCTCCAACCGTCCAGCGTCCTCGATCGAGATGAAATGCAGCAATGGCAAAATGCAGGATAGAGAGGGTCCCAGCCGTTATGGCGACAGGCCAGTTACGCGGGGCTCGCAGCAGCACATCCGCGGATGATGGACCGACTTGCACCAGTCGGGCAGACACGACAACCTCCATCCGAACAGATCCAAGCGTTCTTCCTGGAGCATAAGCGAGCCAGCCCGTTACGGGTACGTCTAAAATGTGTGCCCGCCAGCAACTTGCTCTCTTATAGTGGAGAGATGCAAATGCAGCGCCGCACAGTGGGGTCATTGGGGGCAGATTCCTCAGTCCGGCAGCGTTACCAGCTCTTCTTCCACTGCCTGGATCAGGGGACCAAGGGTCTGTTCGGTGAAGTCAAAACGGATCCCTGCTGTCGAGAAAAGATCGGGCAGTGGCCGTGTTCCGCCCAGCTTTAACGCAGATCGGTAATTGGCCAGTGCTGCACGGGGATCCTGGCGCGACTTCATCCACAACTGGAGTGCACCAAGCTGGGCAATGCCGTACTCAATGTAATAAAACGGTGCATGGAACAGATGAACTTGCCGTTGCCATTGTGCGGCGCGGGCTTGTTCATATCCACTCCAGTCGATATCACTGCCAAATCGGTCCATCAGTTCTAGCCAGTATGTCGTGCGTTCCTCGCGAGAATGGCGGGGATGGGTATAGATCCAGTGCTGGAACAGATCGATCGTCGCCATCCAGGGGAAAAAACGGATGACGCCTTCGAGATAACTGCGCTTGGCCCGGGCGGCATCGTCAGCGTTGTAGAACACGTCGAAATGATCGGCTGCAAATGCCTCCATGGCCATCGAGGCAACCTCGCAGAACTCCATGGGGGCGTGGCGCAGAAAGACCAGGGGTTCATCCCGCGCCGCGATGCAGTGAAAGGCGTGGCCGCCCTCATGCAGCAGGGTTTCAACGTCGCGCTGGACGCCAGCGGCATTCATGAAGATGAATGGCTCGCCGGATTCTTCCAGGGAACATTGATAACCCCCAGGCTGCTTGCCCGGCCGGCTGGACAGATCGAGATTGTTGCGCTGTCGCAGGGTGTCAAACTGCTCTGCCAGCTGTGGGCTGAGACGCTCGAAAATGGTTTTGACCTTTTCGACAAAAACGGGAACTTCATCTTCCGCAAAGGGCCGCAGCGGCGGACGGTTCCTGGGATCAACCGACAGATCCCAGGGACGCAGCTTGTCCAGTCCCATCGTCTGACGTCGCTGCTCGTCCAGTTGACGCACCAGGGGAACGACATTTTTTTCGATTGCCTCTGCAAAACGGATGCAATCCTCGGGGGTGTAGTCGAAGCGCTTGTACGCCCTCCAGACATAAGCGCGGTAATTTTCGAAACCGGCATTCTCGGCGACCTGTTCGCGCAGGGGGAGAATCTTCTCGAACAACGAGTCGATCTTTTCGCGATCCTGCAGGCGTCGGTTGGTCATCAGTTCCCACGCCTGTTGACGGGTATCGCGATCGGGTTCTTCGATGAATCGGCTGAGCTGCTGAAGGGTATATTCCCGTCCGCGAAACTCAACGGTCATTGCTCCCAGCGTTTTGTCGTAATCGGTGACGAGCTTGGTGATGTCGGTTTGGAGGGGGACGTTTTCATCCCGATAGATTTCGACATCTGCCCGCCATTCGCGTTCGAGGATGGCGTAGCGGGGATCTGTCAGCGAACTGCGCTGAGGTGAATCAAGAAACTTTTTCTGGAGCTGGAAGTACAGCGGCTTGATCTTCGGTTCAACGTTTTCCACGAAGTGGAAGTAGGCTTTTTCGATCTCGGGATCTTCAGTGTGGCAGCTCTTGTCGATATAGCGGCGGGCACCGTATTCATCGACCACGGCTGTCAGTTCGGAGAAATCCAACAGCCATTTTTCAAGGTCCTGCAGTGAAGCGATCGGGCGATCGATCAGTTCCCGATACAGCGGTTCCAACTGGCTGAAATCGGCAATGTCAATGTCAGTTGGGACGTATTGGCGCTTCCGGGAGGTAGCCTGCAAAGTGTCGGTCATGAGTGTTCCTTTGATTGGGAGTTACATCGGGGAGCAGGGCGTTCTAGCAATTTGCCAATCGTCTCCCGGCGATCCATTTCCTGGCAATATCATTTCCGTTCCAACATAAATCTCAGGGGATTCTTGGCAACTCCCGCTGAGCTTCGCGCTGGTCGAGCTGGCTGACCTTAACCAGAGTGATCACGGTAATCCCCCAGCCATCGGCACGCTCCTCGAACTGGAACTCCCATTGGCTTGGCAGGGGACGGGACAGAGTTGCCTCCTGTGTGGTCAGGACATTGAGGGTGATGGTGATGACCGGCCCGTTCTGCTGGGATTGCAGCGAGGTGATTCGGGCATCGGTCAGCCCGAACCGATCGTGGGCCATGCCCACGGCCTGGAGGATTTCGTCGCGGCTTTGATACTGGGTGGCCTGTCCCAGCACGACCAGCCGCGCCTGCGGATGCAGAACCTGCTGGATGGCCTGGGGGTCATTGGCGATGACTGCCTGCACCAGCTGGCGGGTCATCGCCTCTGCCTTTTCCTTGTCCGTTTGCACAAAATAGCTGATCGCCAGCACCGCGATTCCCACTGCCAGCACACCGCCGCCGATGCACAGTAAGGCTTTGTCCCGGCGACGGTTGCCCGAGATCCAAATAGCTATCCCGGCTACAGCCAGCAACGTCGGCAACCACCACGGCGCATCAAAAAGTAGCTCCCAGGACATGTTCACTCAACTTTCCAGCTTGGCGGGTCCGATAACCCAGATAAGCACTCGTTCCGGCGGCTTGGCCGACCGGCGATTTCATCCAGACGCTACTGCCGCTTTAAGATGACCGCAAGTGCAACGCCAACAAATCGATACGTCCTGCCCGATGACGCTCCGTACTTGGCCAATCTGGCGGCTCTCTGGGCGGTTGATCCGTCCCTCGCTGCTCGCATCGAAGCCATAGATGACACCGCCTGTCACTTAGTCCAGCCCGCTCGGTCCGGTGATCCTACCGCCATCGTCAGAACGGTGGATGGACGCAGCGTCTATTTGCACAGCCGATATCGGCCGGTCGAAGAAGCCGCCAAGCTCATTGAAAACATCGATTTCAAGCGCACCTTCGTCTTCAACATTCACGGTTTCGGGCTCGGCTATCTGCCAAAGCTGGTCTTTGACCACGCCAGTAACGATGCCATCCTCTGTGTTTACGAACCGGATCTGACGATTCTCAAGACAGCATTCTTCGCCCGCGATCTGTCCGACATGATCGCCAGCCGACGGCTGTTGTTCTTCACCGAACTGGACAAGGGGGATCTGTTTACCCGCCTGGCGCCCACGGTGGCGTTGCTGGCAGCTGGATCAACCAGCCTCGTTCATGCCCCCAGCATGCAGCTTCAGCCTGCCTTCCATGAGCAGATGCGCATCTGGATCGAGGAGTTCAACAGCTACAGTGCCACCAACATCACCACCCTGGTTCTGAACGGCCGACGCACGGCTGAGAATATCGCCCGCAACCTCGGGTGGTATCTCGCGACACCCTGCATCTCGCGCCTCAAGGACCGCCATCGTGGCGAACCGGCCATTATCGTCTCAGCCGGACCGTCTCTCCGCAAAAACAAGCATCTGCTGACCAATGCC
>CAZSJB010000202.1:0-2381 GCA_964606625.1 uncultured Tepidisphaeraceae bacterium
GTTCTTCGGCAACTTCCCGGCGATCTACCGCATGCTCAAGGCTGTGAACGATGTGGGCCTGTCGTACATCCGCCTCGGCCAGCCGAGCACACAGCTTTCCGGCGGCGAAGCCCAGCGCGTGAAGCTCGCCAGCGAACTGGGCAAGAACCCCACCGGCCATACGCTGTATGTGCTGGACGAGCCGACCACCGGCTTGCACTTTGCCGACATCAACAATCTGCTGAACGTGCTGAACCGTCTGGCGGATCTGGGCAATACGATCCTGGTCATCGAGCACAACCTCGATGTCATCAAGTGTGCCGACTGGATCATCGACATGGGCCCCGAAGGTGGCGAAGGTGGCGGACAGGTCATTGCCCAGGGGCCACCCGAAGTACTGTGCAAATCCAAGATTTCCCACACAGCCGAATATCTGGCGCCCAAGCTTCGGCGATCGCCGGTTGAGCAGGTGGCGTAATTGCTCAGGTACCCAAGGTTGCTTCGCGCGTTTCGCCCTGTTGCGCTTGGTCCGCCGGGATCGATGATCGGACGAATCCGGGTGGGCGGGGCGTGTGAACCGCCACCTGCACATCGCCGGTAATCAGTCGCGCATCGCGTGCATTGAGCAGCCAGTTCCAGAACCAGCTCAACATCACCTGCACGCGATTGCGGAATCCAATCAGAAAGGCGATATGCACGACTGCCCACAGGATCCAGGCAAAAAAACCGCTGAATTTGTGTTTGCCGATCGCCGCAACTGCCTTGGCGTTGCCGATGACTGCCAGCGAGCCCTTGTCCTTGTAGACAAATGCCGGACGCTCTCTGCTACGGCCCAGGATTTCATTGGCGATGATTTTCCCCGCATGAGTCCCCATCTGAAGCCCGCCCTGTGCCACGCCGGGAACCGGAGCACCGGTATCGGCAGACCAGGCAGCCGCCATATCCCCGCAGACGAAGACTTCCGGATGTCCCGGGACAGACAGATCCGGTTCCACGATCACCCGTCCGTTGCGGTCCAGGGGTACGCCCAGGGTTTTGCCCAGCGGATTGGCTTGGACCCCGGCAGCCCAGAAAACGTTACGCACCGGCGTGAAAACCTCCCCCACCGTAATCCCCTCGGGCGAAATGTCCGTCACTCGCGCATTCAGCCGCACTTCAACCCCCATTCGCTCCAGGTCGCGCTTGGCGCGTTCGCTCAACTCCGGGGGAAATGCGCCCAGCAATCGATCGGCAGCTTCAAACAGAATAACCCGTGTCGTTCGTGTATCGATGTGCTTGTAATCCTTGGGAATCGTCTTGCCGGCAATCTCCTTGATCGCACCAGCCAGCTCCACCCCCGTCGGACCGCCCCCGACAATCCCAAACGTCAGTGCCGCACGCCGCGAGGCTTCATCGCCCTCGACTTCAGCGGACTCAAAGGCCAGCAGGATTCGTCGCCGCAACTCGGTGGCATCTTCCAGGGTCTTCAGTCCCGGTGCCACTTTCTCCCAGGCATCATTGCCGAAATAGGAATGCGTCGCGCCGGCTGCCAGGATCAGGTAGTCATAGTGAAGATACCCGTCAGAAAAGATGAGGCGCCGGTCTGCCAGGTCGACCCCCGTTACTTGCCGCATCACCACCTGGCAATTCTCCTGGCGGTGCACGATCGAACGGATCGGCGCGCTGATATCCGCCGGCGACAATGAGGCCGTTGCCACCTGGTACAGCAGCGGCTGAAACACATGATGATTGCGTCGATCCACGATCGTGATCTGTGCCGGCACGTCTCGCAGCGCCTTGGCGGCTGCCAATCCGGCGAACCCCCCGCCGACCATGAAGACCCGTGGGAGTGTCGTGTCGCTCATTGATCAATTGTAGGCAGGACGGCGGATGACCGGGTGACAAGGTGATTTTCCTTTCACCTTGTCAGCTGCTGCTACAGCAGGCTGACCGGATCGACATCGACAGCAATGCGATCGGTCCTGGTCAAGACCCCCTTTTTGCGCATATTGGCGAGGATATTCTGCAAGGTGCGGGGGCTGGGGCTGGTCAACACGACCTGATGGCGATGAAAGCCGGCAATCCGGGAAATGGCACAGGGCATGGGGCCTCGAACACGGATCTGGATGGCAGGGTCGCGCTCGGTTTCAGCGGCGATGGCGGCGTTCAACTCCTCAGCCACCTCCTCCGCCAGCTTGTGCACCTTCTCATCCTCCTGCTCCCGGATGATGATCCGCACCATGCGCGCATACGGCGGCAATCCCACCTCACGCCGATGGCGCAATTCTTCCGTTGCAAATCCGACGTAATCTCCCCGCAAGGCTGCCTGGATCGTCGGATCATGGGGCAGGAAGGTCTGTAGCACCACCCGGCCAGGATGATCTCCGCGCCCCGCCCGTCCCGCCACCTGTGTGATGAGCTGG
>CAZSJB010000202.1:2391-6074 GCA_964606625.1 uncultured Tepidisphaeraceae bacterium
ATCGGGCAGCGCCAACGCTGTATCGCCGCTGATCACTCCAACCAGCGTCACGTTCGGGAAGTCCAGCCCCTTGGCGATCATCTGCGTTCCCAGCAACACCTGCACCTCACCGCGCGAAAATCGCGCCAGCAGGGCTTCATAATCACGGCTTGAACGCATGCTGTCGCTGTCGACCCGTGCAAAGGTCAGATCGGGAAACTTCTTCTGAATCTCCTCTTCGACACGCTGTGTCCCCAAGCCGAAGAGGCTGAGCTTTTTCTTGCAGGCAGGACAAGTCGCCGGCAATGGCTGAACGGCCAGGCAGTAGTGACAATGGAGTTGGCCCGTATGCAGCGAGCGGTCAATTTTCGCGCTGCCACCGGGAGCGCCGGCGGAGCGGTGGTAAGTCATTGTCGCGTCGCAGTAGGTGCAGGTAATCGGCTCCTGGCAACTGTTACAGAAGACGAAGTTGGAATATCCCCGCCGATTGAGCAGGAGAATGGCTTGGTGCTTCTGCTCAACGGTTGCGCGCAGCAGATGCTCCAGCCGCTGGCTGAGCAAATGCACGCCCTTGGTCATTCGCCGCTCCTGGGTCATGTCGATCAATTCAACGTGCGGCATTTGAAGGTCGCGCACGCGACGGGGCATGGAGAGCAGATGGTATGGCGACGGCCCGCCTGATTGTCCAGGGTTCGCAGTTTGAGAGGTCCGGGATTCAGGTAATTGCCCTCCCTGCTCCTGGCCCGGGATGCCAGAACCCTGCCCCATACCCACCTGAACTCTCCACCATGTCTCCAGAGAAGGTGTTGCGCTGCCCAGCAGGATGGGGATCTGCTCGATCTGGGCTCGCTTGATGGCAACATCGCGGGCCTGGTAGCGCGGGATCTGGTCCTGCTTGTAGCTCTGCTCATGCTCTTCGTCGACAACGATCATGCCCAGATTGGGCACCGGGGCGAAAATGGCTGAGCGCGCGCCGACGATCACCTGTGCCCGCCCGGTGGAAATGAGTTGCCAGTAGCGGTGGCGATCCGTCGCGGTCAATCCGCTGTGTAGGATGGCTACGCTGTCAAACCGCGCCTGGAAGCGGCGGACCGTCTGGGGCGTGAGGGCGATCTCAGGAACCAGCACAATCGCTTGCCGGCCGCGCTCGACCACTTGTCGAATGCACTGCAGATACACTTCAGTCTTGCCGCTGCCAGTAACACCATGGAGCAGATTGACACTGAAGCCGCCATCGCGCACGCGGGGCAACAGGTCGTCAAAAACTTTCTGCTGGTCGGCATTGAGAGCAATATCGGGCTGACGCTCTGCCGTGGGCATATCCACCGCAACCTCGTTGAACTTCGGCAGGTCGATCTCGGGAGTGATGGTGATGACCTTGAGCTGGCGGAGCTTGCGGACGGTGGCGATCGTCGAACCCGCCTCCGAGGCGAGCTTATGCAGTTCGATCGCCTCACCCGGCGGTACCAGCAGCAGGCGTGCGAGAATCGCCCGCCGCTTACGGGCCCTGGTGGTTTCGATCATCTCCTGCACCTGCTCACGCGGGATCGCCAGGCGCACCATCTGTGAGTAGGCGATGCCGGTCTTTCGCTTCACTGCCGACGGGATGATGTTGTCGATCACCGCTCCCAGCGGCGCGACATAGTACCGGCTCATCCAGCGGGCAAGCGCCATGAGCTTTTCGTCAATCAGCACGCGCTCATCGTCGATCGCCAGCAGCGGTTTGATCCTGGGGTAGGTGGTCGTGTCGCGGATGGCGACGACATACCCGAGTTGTGGACGATTCTTCCGCCCCAGGGGAACACGCACTCGCTGCCCGACGCGCAGCAGATCGATCAAACGCGGAGGAATGGAGTAATCCAACTCGCGATCGAGGCTGTTCTCCAATGCAACAGCCGCAAACGGCCCGACTGGCGCCTCCTCAGGCGCTTTGCCACCGTCCCGATCAATCTCGCCAAACAACGATGTCACTTTTCACCTGTTGAGGCATCTGATAGCTTGTTAAACCACAAGAAATACGAAGGCATAGAGAGAAGACATCCTTGCCACAGGCGAACACAGATAAACACCGATGAAAGCGAAAGCGTGCTGCTCGGTTGCAATCTGCTGCCAGCTTGTTTTCTCGGTGTCTCCATGCCTCTGTGGGCAAACAATCTATTCTATGGCAGCCAAATCTGTTCGGCAATGGTTCGGATATGACAAATTCCTCCCCATCTTCTGAAGAATCGAAACACCAAGCCATCTGGGCGTATCACTGGCCGCGTTTTTTGCTCATTGCGGCGGCTGGGGTTTGCTTTGGGATTTTCTGGTGGGCAAGCGGGGCACTGCGGATTCCTCCCGAGAGCGGGTATCAGCCGAGGCTGCTGATGCAGCAGGGATGGATCCTCAGCTACCTCATGACTGCGATCCTATTGGGGGTGTGCGTAGTGATCGGCTCGTTCATTGCCGGAACGGTTCGCCGCGATGCGGGGTTTTTCGCAGCCTGCCTGGGACTGACCGCCCTATCCATCCGATTCGGCCCCATCCACTTCGCCTATCGGGAGGCTGAGACCGACGGCGTGTTTATAGCCCTGATCGTGGAGTTGGTGTTGTGGTTTGTACTGATCGGCGGGGCATGGTGGCTGCAACAGTGGCTGCATGGACGGAAGCTGACGGTCGCCGATACCGTGCGGGATCAAATGGATGAGATCGATCATCCCCTGGGAATCAAGCTGCTGGCCACGGGAACGCACATCGCGACTATGTGCGTAGTGGTGCTGCTGCTGGCCAAGACGGATAGCAAGGCGCAAGCCCTGGCGGCTGTGGGATTGGGCGGATTGCTGGCATCGATGCTGGCGCATTCGCTGTTTGGGGTGGGATCGAGCATCTGGATGTGGGCGGGGGCGTTTGGCGCGGGCGTGATCGGCTACGCCATGGCCGCCAGCCCAACCGGCGACGCCTGGCGGATCGGTAACATCGCCGTCCCCTTGGCAAGAGCCATCCCCCTAGACTATGCCTCAGCCGGCCCCGCCGGCGCAGTCTTAGGCTACTGGATCAGCCGAAAATGGCACACCTCGAGGCAGAAGGAAGCCATCGAGCAAAAGGGAAAGGTGATCGTGGCGGGGTAGGCTTCTCGGTTCTCGGCTTCCAACGCAGAGGACGTAGAGGGTTGCGCAGAGAACGCAGTGGTTACCAAAGTCGCTGGATAAGCACTCCCACGACGAGAATGCCGTAGAAGCCAAGCAGGACAGCAGTCAGTTGCCAACCAGCCACCTGCCGCTTGATCACCAGCACGCAAGACGGTACGGCAATAACCATCGCCGCTATCATAATATACCGATCCATATCCGGAGGAGGCGTCGGTGCACCCCTGAGTGCTACCAGAAGCGGCAGGAAGGTCAGGACATACAGCACCGTATTCACCTCATTTTTCATTCTGACTTCCCCCCCACCACTGGAATCGGGCCTTGCCTCACGTTATCTGCAATTCTAAGTCACTGCGTCCTCCGCGCCTCCCTTCGCGTTCTCCGCGTTGGACCCGAACATCAAGCCCCGATTGATGATCCCGCCCTGCCGATCTACGATCTAGGCTATGAGTTCTGCCGTTACGCCATCGTCTGCTTCGCAGGTTCCGGATTCCTTTGGGCATTTTGGGCCTTATGGCGGCACATTTGTGCCAGAAACCCTGGTCTTTGCCCTTCAGCAACTGACCGAGGAATACGAGC
>CAZSJB010000203.1:0-1346 GCA_964606625.1 uncultured Tepidisphaeraceae bacterium
TTCGGAATGAGTCAAGGATTGCTTGTCACACATCAGTGAAGCTTGGCTTCTTAGAGAAGGAGACACAGATGAAACTCATTGGATTGGGAGCAGTCACCGCCGCCGCGTTGCTGATCACCATGCCCGTCAGTGCGCAGGTAGTTGCTGAATGGCGCTTTGATGATGACGTCGAGAAGGGATTGGACGATACGATTGCCCTGAGTACCGCAGCCGAGGGCGCAGCTACGACATCCGTGCTGCGGCGGTCCGGGGGTTCGGCTACCGCCAGCTATCATCCCGAATCAACCGGTATTGATACCGCGACCTGGGCGGAGTTTCTTGGAAATGGTTTTCTACAGGTCTCCGGCGGCAGCTACAACACCAGTGCCGGACTCGTGACTGAAGGCCAAGAGGGGCAGTATCGCCGCTACATGAGATTCCGTGGATTCGGGGAGGGAGAACATACCGAAGGCGATGTCGCTGGCAAAACCCGTGGCGGCACGGTCTACCTGATTATTCAGCCGTCGGACGAGTGGTCGGCGAAGCAGCAGCGCGGCCTGTTTGGTTCGGGCTACAATATTGGTCGGCCCACCAGTGGCGGTGCAATCTCGCTTTACCAGCAGGCTGGAACCCTCACCATTCAGATCTCGCGCGGCGAAACCGCCCAGCCGGGGCACAACGAGAATATCGATCTCAACGGTGACGGAGATTATCTGGATACCGCTGTCGTCGAAACCACCATCGACTTCGCGGACTGGGACAGTTCGAAATGGTATTTCGTCGCTGCAAGCTGGACGACCGGCGAAGCGCCCATCCTCTATCTCCGCGAGCTTGACCCAGATGCTCAGCCGCTTATCGGCCAGCCAAAACCTGCCAACATTACCGCGACAGAGGGCGAACGCGATCGGATCGTCTTGGAGGCCACGCCCGTGGGACGGGAACCCTATGCCCAAGTGCTTGCCATCGGCTCAACCTGGTACGATGCCGGTGACGGCGGCGGACCGGCATATGGAATGGCTGGTAAACTCGCTTATGCCCGAATCGATAATGTCTTCAGTTCCATCGAAGACATTGAAGCCGTCTTCAACAGCCTCAAAGCCGGCTCCGGTGATTGATCATGATACAGCATTGCTGATGTCATGTTTCACACGCGAACCATCTGAGGCCTGTAGATAATTCACCACGGAGGCACGGAAGATACAGAAAAGCCTTTGAACAGCATAGCTCAGGCTGCGCTGTCGCACGGTACGAGCAGAAGCGAAATCTGTGCTGATAACTCTGTTCAGTATTGGTCTTTCTCTGGATCTCCGTGCCTCTGTGGTTTTTCACCTACGCGGCTTAGAAATATCCGCCTCGGTTATGAATAT
>CAZSJB010000203.1:1356-6063 GCA_964606625.1 uncultured Tepidisphaeraceae bacterium
CGGCGCTCATGCCGGCATCTACCCATTCCTTGATTTCGCCTTCGTTCCGCTTGATGGCTTCGGCGCGTTCGAGCACCTCAACTGCAATCTTGCGAGGAATGACTAGGCCGCCGTCGATATCCGCCATGACGATGTCACCGGGCTTGATGATCACGCGGCCGATGATGATCGGGATCTGCCAGCCGACAACCTTCGAATGCGACAGGGCACCGGTACTGGTACGATAGCGATACCAGACCGGAAAGTTCTGGTTGAGCACATCCTTTGTGTCTCGCAAACCGCCATCAATGATCGCCCCCCGACAACCGCGCCTGGCTGCAGCCTGGGTCATGACACCACCCCAGTGGGCGGCGTAATCCTGACCGTGAGCGCTCCAGACAACCACGTTGCCCGGCTGGATTGAATCCAGCAACTTCACGCGCATCGCCAGCTCACCTTCAAGGGTGGGGTCGACCACGCTCTTGACCGTAAATGCAACGCCACAGACAACCTGCTCATCACGCAGCGGAACAATATTGGGAGGCAGCGCCTGGTAGGGCAGGTTCATCTCTCGCAGCACATCATTAACTGCGCCGGTGTAGAGTTTCTCATAGCGCTTGCACAACTCGTCCTGGGGAATCGACAGTTCCACCTGCTCTACGTTGTCACGCTCCGCCTGGAGCTGATCCACGTTCATCATGTTGCTCATCCAAACCTCCTGAAAGGGGTAAAAATATTTCCTGAATGGGACTGTCGTCCCCACTACAACCAATCATCCATCCGCTGTGGGGTGAATCCGTTATTTGTCCACGCCTCCGTCACGGCTTGCGAACCGGGGTATCATCATCCTGTGTCTCCCCGGCAGTTTGCATGAACGATTTCTCAACACCCATGAAGCGGGTCATTCGCTGTTGGCAGATATCCAGGGTCTTGAGGAGCTGGCGGCGCAGGCGGGGGAGCATGTCGTCGCTCATATCCGCAGGGAGGCCGATGATGGTCACGGAAGCAAGCACTTCGCCACCTGGACTGAGCAGGGGACCGGAGATTGCATAAATCTGAGGATGAAAACTCCCTTGATCGATGCAGGTGCGATTGTCACGGCATTCCTGCACCCGCTGGCGGAATTGCTGGGGCGTTTGATTCTTCCAGACGTCTTTGGGAGCAGCATCAATCACACGCTGCAGGGCACGATCACTCAGCCTCGAGCAGAGGGTCGCACCGGATGAACCGATCGCCAAGGGAAACTCAACGCCCGCGCGGCTGACCAGGGCCATGGGACGGGGCGATTCAGCAAGGAAAACCGTGATTGCCTGATTTCCCCGTCGAACGCTCATTTTCACTGCCAGTTCCGTTTCGATCGCCAGATCAGTGAGCGGCTTGCGCATCAATTCCACCAGCCGCTCGACATTACCCAGCGGATGAACCATCCCCAGCAAACCGTGAGACAATTCAAATCCTCCGTTCGCCCGAGGCCGGATCCAGTCTGCCTGCTCAAGCGTCTGGAGAATGCGATAGCAGGTTGCGGGGGCAATCCCCAAGTCACGAGCCAACTGGTTGATCGATCCATCTGCCTGGCCGGAAGCAATGGCTCGGACGATGTGAATGGATTTCTCGAGAACAGGAACCACTTGAAGTGCTCCAATAAGGAAATAGCCTATTTCACATATGATAACACACGATCCGTGCGCAGCAAGCCTCCCATGTCTTCGCCAGAGGAGAGGCATTACATCAGAGCAGGCCAGGAGGCCTCATGCGCGTCGTTACAAACAATTCAGCAGGGCGGTGGCAGCCAGATAGCCACTACGGACAGCACCCTCCATGGTGGCTGGCCAGCCGGTCTGCGTGTAATCGCCAGCCAGGTAGAGATTGGGCAGAGGGGTGATCTGGGAAGGGCGGAGCCGGTCGATCCCCGGACGGGGCGACCAGGTCGCTCGCTTTTCACGAACAATACGGGAATTGAGCAGCCGGGCTTGTGCGGATCGCGGTAGTAATCGATGGATTTCTCCCAACAGTCGGCATTCAAGCGTGTGAGTTGACTCATCCGACTGTTGCGTGGCAGCGGAGATCACGCCATGGATGTGACGGCCATCTGCATCTTTACGGAACAGCCATTGCAGCTCTGTGCCGATCAGCGCCAGGTGAGGTTCGGTCATCACCGGCTGATCGAAAAATAGATGCATCCCGAGAATAGTGCGGTAGGTGAACTGGCTGATCTGCTCGGCAAGAGGGCGCATCGTCGGAAGGGGTTCCAGGAGGCGTCGGGCGGCATCAGGTGCGGTAGCAAGGATGACCGCATCCACCACAAGCGGTTGGCTGGTGGCCATGTCGACAGACCAGCCGTTTCGCATTGGGCGCATCCCGGTAACGCGCGTTCCGGTTAGGACCTGGTCGGCAATGGCACGCTCATACAGTTTCGCCAGCGGCACATGGGGTACACCCATGACATACCCACGCCGATCCGCCAGAAATCCTTTCTGAAAAACCTGCAAGGCATAACGGACACCGACCTCACGGACGTCGGCGTTAAGTGCACTGGTGATGATGACATTCCAGAACCGGGCAATGGTCGAGGGGGACTGATGATGGTCGGCCAGCCAGTCATGAAAAGTTAGCTGGTCAGCAGCAATCGCGTCTGATTCATTCATCAACCGGATGACCGACATGAGACGGGCAATCTCAAGCTTCTCGTCCAGCGAGAGCAATCCAAACCGCAGCATCGAACCTGCCAGGTGCAACGGAGCCGGCAGGGGACCGGCCCGCAGCAGGGAGCGACGCCCCGTTTCATCCGCAAAGAAAATCCGATCGAACCATTCGATGGACTGCTCCACACCCAACCGCCGGTAGAAATCGATCAGTTCCGTACAGCAGCCCAATAGCACATGCTGGCAGTTATCCAGCAGCTGTCCTGTCGCCTGATCCTCAAAGCTGGTCGCCCGTCCTCCCAGCAGCTTCCGGCGCTCGATCAGCGTGACCGCCAACCCAGCCTCCGCCAAGCGCGCCGCCGCCGCCATCCCCGCCAGCCCACCGCCGATCACCGCAACACGGATTGTTTTGGGTCTGTCTCGCAAGTCATGCAGGATAGTGCGACAAACACCTCGTAACTACAAGCCTTGCCGCATCACGAGTCCGGGATCCAAACCTGGAATCTTCGGGATCTATCGAAATCTTTCTGATCCGTTCAACCACTCCTTTGAGACGCTTGGGCTACTGTCCTTTACTCGATCCCGCCTTCTCCACGATGATGATTCGCCACTGCATTGAAGAATCGTACGCTATGCTTGATCTGCCTGTGCTGATTATCTTCGCGCTTGTCTACCTGGGCATGATCCTCGGTGGATTGCCGGGACTTGCGTTGGACCGTACCGGGGTCGCACTGCTGGGCATGATAGCCTTGCTGGCGACCGGCAAGGTGCAGCTTGACGAAGCGTGGCAGGCAGTGGATGTGCCCACGATCGTGCTGCTGCTGGGGCTAATGGTCGTATCTGCCCAGTTTCGGCTTGGGGGGTTCTATACGGCGGTAACTGAGCGGGTGGCGCTGGCCAAGGTATCCCCACCGGTGCTGCTGGCACTGCTGATCGCACTGGCTGGCGGGCTGTCGGCAGTGCTGGCCAACGACATCGTCTGCCTGGCGATGACCCCGGTACTGATTGAATGCTGCATGCGGCGAAACCTGAATCCAGTGCCCTACTGCCTTGCGCTGGCATGTGCAGCCAATGTGGGTTCCGCCGCGACACTGATCGGTAACCCTCAGAACATGCTGATTGGTCAGTCGTTGCAACTCGATTTTTCGGGTTATCTGCTGGAAGCTGTTGGGCCGGCTGTGGTCGGATGTGTGCTGGTATGGGCAATCATCGCAGGGATGAACCGCGGTAACTGGCACTGCACGTTTACGCTGCCGCGAGTCGAGCCAACTCCATTCAATCCTTGGCAGTCCGCTAAGGGGATGGTGGTTGTAGTATGCATCATGGCAGCGTTTCTGTTTACAGACTGGCCGCATGCGGTCGTGGCATTGGCAGCCGGGGGCATACTACTGATGAGCCGGAAGATGGCTTCACCAAAGATGCTTGCCTTGGTGGACTGGTACCTGTTGGTATTGTTTGTCAGCTTGTTT
Source organism: uncultured Tepidisphaeraceae bacterium (assembly GCA_964606625.1). Taxonomy (GTDB): domain Bacteria; phylum Planctomycetota; class Phycisphaerae; order Tepidisphaerales; family Tepidisphaeraceae; genus CALEKX01. The sequence goes on from CAZSJB010000203.1 coordinate 5,447, forward strand.
GTAGTCAACCATGCATTCGCAGCCACGGGTATGCTGGATGCCGCAGCAGCGTCGATACGACAGGCGGGCATCGATCCTGCCCAGCCGGGCTGGCTGTTTGCGATCAGTGCCGTGCTGTCCAACGTGGTGTCGAATGTGCCGGCTGTGATGTTGCTGCTGCCGTTCGCCGAGCATCCGCTGGCGGGACCGGTCCTGGCCATTTCCAGTACGCTGGCAGGGAACCTGATTATCGTCGGTTCGATTGCGAATATCATCGTGATCGACCAAGCTGCCAAGTTGAACATTCATATCGATTGGCGTCAGCATGCCCGCGTAGGAGTGCCAGTCACGCTGGCAACGCTGGGGTTTGCAGCAATCTGGTTATGGTGGCGATCCCTGATGATCGCATGAAATTCACGGAGCAGGGGACTGGATCATGACCGATCCAAGGAGGTAGATCGAGACAAATCGCGTATGAATCGCGTAGGGCTTCCTGAGTGTCAGAAAGACGCTTCCCGCCACAGGCAAAAAGAAAAGCGCTTAAACCTGCATGGTTTAAGCGCTTATACTCATCATGGGCAGGGCCGGAATCGAACCGGCGACACATGGATTTTCAGTCCATTGCTCTACCAACTGAG
>CAZSJB010000204.1:0-6052 GCA_964606625.1 uncultured Tepidisphaeraceae bacterium
TTCATCCACGTCCACCGTACCTGTGCGCCGCCAGGTCAGCACCAGCATCGACAGGATGAATGCCTGCACCGCGAACCCGATCACGATGGCGGTGAGGATCAGCGCCTGGGGCAGGGGATCGACCTCGGCGCCGCTCATTTGGCCGTTGGTGAGCACGGGGGCAATCTTTCCGATGGGCGAACCGCTGGCGGCGATGATGCTCAGGTTTGCGCCATGGCTGATCAGGAATATGCCCATGACAATGCTCTTGAGCTCCTTGCCCATGAGCATGAACGTGCCAAGGGCAAAGATCAGGCCGATTGTGAGGGCGGTCAGGAGAATCATGCGCACCCTCCCCGCATGGTTCCGGCTGGCGTCTGGAGTTTCTGGATCGTGCGCGCACGAGCGGCGTCAGCACCTGCCGAATCCACAAACCAACAACCAGACTCCAGGCTCATCGTTGCCTTTCAATCTCACGGGAGAGAATGTCGATCATGCCGACCGTGACGCCGACCACCACAGCGAAGACGCCGGCATCGAAGAACAACACTGTGGCCCAGTGGTACTGGCTGTCGCCGGTCAGCGGCAGATAACCGTTGTTGCTGGTGAGGAACGGAAGCCCCATCAGCATCGCCGCCAGCCCCGTACCCAGGGCAAGGGCCAAGCCTACGGCAATCGACCCGCGCTCAGGCAGCAGCAGTACACGTCGCAGCGTGGCACTGCCGAATGTCATGCGATATACCACGAGTGCCACCGATGCAACCAGTCCTCCCACAAAACCACCGCCGGGGGTTTGGTGCCCCTTGAAGAAGACGAATCCCGCGAACAGCAGAGCCAGCGGCACCAGCAGCTTGACGCCTTGGCGGAGCACCAGCGTGCTGACGCGCGCATCGATGGACGTACGCGGATGGGGAGTGGGAGCAGTCTTGTCCGCTTCTTTCTCGGAACGGGGCCGCCGCATGAGCGTCCAGACGCCCAGCGCTGCCAGTGCCAGCACCGTGATCTCGCCCATTGTGTCAAATCCACGGAAGTCCACGAGGATCACGTTGACCACGTTGGCGCCGCCGCCCCCTTTGTGCAGGTAAACCGCATCGCTGGGTGGGTTTGGGGGCAGCGGGGGATGGGTGTCGTAGCTGAGGGCATGGGCCAGGCCGCGGTCGATCACGCCGCCGTAAAGTTGCGAGCGCGGCAGGGCGAGTGTGTCATAGCCGTACTGGCTGTTGCGCAGAAAATACTCACCCAGGTTGGCGATTGGCTGACCATCGGCAGTCTGTACGACCCGCTCGGGCTGGGTGGCAGTGCCTGACATCAACGCCAGCCAGAACATCACGCCGCCCACAGCCAATCCAATCACGCCCCGGACCAGCACGCCGGAATGCCGTGATACTCCCTCGTTGGGCAGCAGGGTCAGCACCAGCAGGAACAGGATCAGCGACACCACCTCGATACTGATCTGTGTCAACGCAAGGTCGGGGGCAGAGAAGATGTAGAAAATCGCCGTGGCTGAGGTTCCCGCCACCCCCAGGACCAGCACCCGGGCCGCCCGGTGCTGAACCAGCGGCATACAGATGGCTGCAAAGCACATCAGCAGAGTGACCAGGTAACCGGGGATCAATCGTGGATCGCTCATTCCCAGGTTGTCGGGCAGCGTAAAATACCCCGGGATGCGCAATGCCGTTGCTACCACCAGTGCCACCAGCACTGTGAATGTCAAGGCGATGTAGATGCGGAAATGGCCGGTCTGGAAGACACGGAACACTTTCGCACCGCCATACACAAACAGATTGTAAAACGCCGGGAAAATCCGGTCATGGATATCTCGGGTCACGGTCGTGAAGACCGGGGCGAACCCGATGACTGTCCCCAGGGCATAGCCGGCGAGGCTCATGTACAGCGGCAGCCCCGCATGGGCCTGCCACGCCATGGGCAGCGTATCGAAGTAATTGAAGGAGCGCTCGATACCGCCAAACACCGCCTGATAGGCGCCGGGAATGATCCCTCCTATGAACTGCATTGCCAGGATGACCAGGGCTGGAATCCACAGCATAGCCGGCCAGAACCAGCCATGATCGTGCGGATGGGGGACAATATCCTCGGCGCTGGGACGCTCATCAACGGGGTGGTCGTGATGCGCCACGTAGTTGGCGGGGTGATGTTCTGAAGGAGCGATTTCAGCGGTACGGGAGCACAGGTCACCATGCCCCAGCAGCACGCGGGTGATGCGGATGAAGATCGCGGTATTGAAGGCCCCGGTGAGAATGGCAGCGGCGATCAGCAGGTAAAATCCGGTATGGCCGGTGACTTCCAGCGCGTGGGCGATACCGTAGTAAAAGAACTCTTTGGCGACGAAGCTGAGGGTCAGTGGGCCGGCTGCCAGCGCGTAAGCTGCCAGGATCAGCAGTACAGCCATGATTCGCTTCTGCCCGCCGCATCGGTACAAACCACGCAGTGCAGGCAATTCGCGGGTGTGGACCACATGCGCGACAGCGCCAGCCAGGATGAACAGCGGCGCCTTGTACATGGCGTGATTGAGAATCTGGGTGATGTCCCAGATCAGATTGGGCTGACCCTTGTAAGGGATCGTTCCAATCCCGTACATGCACATCAGCAAGCCAAGCTGGCTGACGGTGGTGTAGGCGAAAATCTGCTTGAGATCACTGCGACGTAGGGCGATATAGGCTCCCAGCACCATCGTGATGGTCCCGATGGTGGCCACGACCGCGCCCCCGGAGAGGGCTGGATTGGCTGCGAAGATCGGGAACAACCGGCCGATCAGGTAGACGCCGGCTTTGACCATTGTAGCGCTGTGCAGATACGCGCTGACGGGAGTGGGGGCTGCCATCGCCCCGGGCAGCCAGAAATGCAGCGGCCACTGGGCACTTTTCGAGGCGGCGCCGACAAATATCAGCCCGAATCCGACCAGTGCCATAGGGGTTTCAGCCACCCCCGTAGCCGACAATCCGCTGAAGGTCCAGGTGCCGCTGATTACCCCCAGGATGATCAGCCCTGCCATCATCGCCAACCCGCCAATGTTGGTGATGACAAACGCCTGCATGGCGTTGCGCACCGCGATGCTGTCTTCTCTTTCCCAGCCGATCAGCAGAAACGAGCTGATGCTGGTCAATTCCCAAAAAAGCAGCAGTAGAAAGAAGTTATCTGACAGTGCCACCCCCAGCATCGCCGTCATGAACAGGTGCAGGCTGGGGAAAAAGCGGTAGAGGTCGCGGCGGGCGGGACCGAAATAGGCCCGGGCATAAAGGGTGATCAGCACGCCGATGCCGGCGACCAGCAGGGCAAAGAACATCCCCAGCTCATCGGCCCGCAGGGCCACATTCAGATGGATTCTCGGCATCCAGGGGATCACCGGGACGGGAGCATTCAGGCCATACTGGGCGAGATAGGCGATTAACAGGCCAACTGCCGCAACCGGGCCGAGCAGGGCTAGCGTGGTACGGAGGGCGATAAAACGCTTCGGCAATCCGAGCGTCGCGAGTCCTACCACCACTGGTGCAAAGATCGCACCCAATAACCAGGCACCCTGCGGCATCGTGGAGGGAATCCTATCAATTTGCGTTTCGCTGACAAATCATGTGCTACATATATGGAGCAATTGGCGGGTACAACATGTGTGCGGTGTGAAATTAAAGAAAGCGGCTGCGTGAGTGAATTCTCATCACAGCCGCTCTATGCGGATACAGGAGTCTGGATCATGCTGTCGTGTCATACATTCCGAGGTGCAGCGGACGAGTGCGATCTATGTAGTGAGACACCCGGGTTTCCTCCCGGTAGCCAATCGTATAGCGATCGCTGTCATAGAACTCGTCAAAAGCGCGTTCAATAATCTTGTCAAGGGCGCTGCACTCCAGCCATACTCCATGGCATTCGGGACAATAATCGATCCCGACTCCTTGGCGTTCAGACGCCACCAGCTTGATTTTGCAATTTGGACACAACATATCACAACCTCCTGACAGACCTCATGTCTGCCCGTTGGGCGCAACTTCCTTGCAACTTTATGGTTGCGCGGCGGCTACGCGAGTGTGCCCCCGTATGACCATCCTGGTTTCGGACGGTCGATCTGGTGGCCTTATTCAGGAAAATTGCCACCTAGAAAGGCAAGAATTATCCCAGCATTCATTCTTATATCACTTTCCCATCGAATGGCAAACCAGTAAAGATGGGAAAAGGGCGCGACATTTTATCACACCCATCTCTATATATTGATACGTTGGTTGAGTTGGCTTGGATCGATTACGGGACTATGATGCGGGGTTCCATTCCAGGAGATTGACCCTGAAGGAGTTTGTGTGCGTCCTACGTTTCTCGAGCTTGTTCGCAGCCGCATCGTCGTCCTGGACGGGGCGATGGGGTCGGCACTTCAACAAATCCCCCTGGACCTGGAAAAGGACTGGATGGGGCATGAAAACATCTCGGAGGTGCTGAATTTCACGCGTCCGGATGTGATCCGCAAGATTCACGAATCCTTTCTTGAGGTAGGTTGCGATGCGGTCGAAACTAACACCTTCGGAGCCAACAAGATCGTCATGGCGGAGGCCGATATGGCCGACCGCGTCTTTGAGAACAACAAAATCGCAGCCGAAATCGCACGTCAGGCGTGCGAAGCCTATCAGACGCCCGATTCTCCCAAGTATGTGATTGGCTCGATCGGCCCGGGGACGAAACTCGTCTCGCTTCAGCAGACGACCTGGGACGCGATGGAGGACAGCTATTACGAGCAGATCCGCGGTTTGATTGCCGGCGGGGTCGATGCCCTGCTGATCGAAACCGCGCAGGACCTGCTCCAGGTCAAGTGCGCCATCGCCGCAGCCAATCGCGCGATGGTGGAAGCCGGCATCCGCCTCCCCATCATGGCGCAGATGTCGATGGACCTGAACGCCGGTCAGTCGATGCTCATGGGCAGCGATAGCGAAACCGTCGTCGCCACCCTCAACGCCTATGATGAGATCGACGTCCTGGGCCTGAACTGCGCTACTGGTCCGACCGAACTGACCGAGCATGTCGCGTATTTCAGCAAGCACTGGCCGAAGTTCATCAGCGTCCTGCCGAATGCCGGTCTGCCGGTAATGGTCGATGGGCAGTCGCATTTCCCGCTGGGCGCTGAGGATTTCGCCCGGGGGATGCTGCGGTTTGTGGAGGAGTTCAAGGTCAACATCGTGGGCGGCTGCTGCGGAACCACACCCGAGCATCTCAAGGCGCTGATTGATGCCCTGCGCGCAGGCGGGCATCTCGAGCCCGGCAGCGCCCAGTCCGCGGTTCGCAACGTCGAACCCGTCCGTCAGGTTTCGTCGCTTATCCAGGTGCAGGACATCAAACAGGATCTGTCCTACCTGGTTATTGCCGAGCGCACCAACACCAACGGCAGTCGCCAGTTCAAACGCCTGCTACAGGCTGAGGACTGGGACGGCCTGGTCTCCATGGCGCGCGACGAGGTGCGCGATGGGGCGCATATGCTGGACGTGTGCGTCGACTTCGTCGGCCGCGACGGCAAGCGCGACATGCACGAAGTGATCAGCCGGTACGTCCGACAGATCCCCGTGCCGCTGATGATCGACTCCACCGATCCGGAGGTGATGGAGGTGGCGCTGAAGCTTGCCGGCGGCCGCTGCGCGCTCAACTCGATGAACCTCGAAGAAGGTGAGGAAAAACTGGCGCGCATCTGCAAGCTCGCCAAAAAATACGGCGCAGCCGTCGTTGCCGGCACCATCGACGAGGACAAGGAAAATGCGATGGCCCGTACGGCCCAGCGCAAGCTTGACATTGCCAAGCGCATCCGCGACCTGGCTGTCAACAAGTATGGCCTGCGTGATGAGGATCTGATGTTCGATCCGCTGGTGCTGCCGATCAGCACCGGCATCGAGGAAGATCGCCGCAATGCGCTGGAGACGATCGAAGGCACGCGCCTGATCAGCCGCGAGCTGCCCAACTGCTACACGGTGGTGGGACTGTCCAACGTCAGCTTCGGTTTGGCGCCGGCGGCGCGCGTCGTGCTCAACAGTGTCTTCCTGCACGAGCTGCGCGAAGCCGGTCTGACGGGCGCGATCGTACATGCCAG
>CAZSJB010000205.1:0-5996 GCA_964606625.1 uncultured Tepidisphaeraceae bacterium
CATCATGCTGGTCCAGTTGATAGTTGATCGCCATCACGTCCAGCTCATCACCGATGCAGCCGTCGTTGAGCAGCCCACCGCTGACGGCTGCCGTTACCGGCCTGGAATCATCCACTGCCAGAACGGCCTGCTTCATCGCCCGAGCAATCCGACCGCTGACGGATGTTGTCTGGATAGGTTCCTCGTTGCACAGCGACCAGAGGATGACCGATGGATGGTTTCGATCGCGCCGGATCATCGTCTGCAATTGATGCAGATGCTCGGGCGAAGAGCCAAAGTTGCGGTTCTCGTTCATCACCAGCATGCCCAGCTCATCACAAGCATCGAGCAGTTCGCGGGCAGGCGGGTGATGGCCCGTCCGATAGGCATTACAGCCCATCTCCTTGAGCTTGCGGATACGCAGGCGATGCACCGAATCCGGCACGGCAACGCCCACACCCGCGTGATCCTGGTGGTTACAGGTGCCCTTGAGAAGAACATGGGCTTCGTTCAGGAACAGCCCGTGCTCCGGATCAAACCGGATCGTGCGGTATCCGAACCGTGTATGGCCAGCATCCACGACCTGGCCACCCTGTTGTACCGTGGTTTCCACATGGTAGAGCACCGGCGAATCCGGCGACCAGCGGCGCGGGTTGTGGACAGTGATCTCCCCGTGGGCAGTGATATCGGAGGCGGGTGGCACGGTCACCTGGGCAGCGGCTGTGCCGATGGATTCACCGTGATCGTCACGGATGGTCCATGTAACCTGGCATGCAGCCGGTTGATGCGTGTGGTTCTGGAGCGAGGTCTGGAGGCGCGTTTGCCATACCTCGTTACCCAGATGGCGTGGATCGACGAAAACACCATCCTGGCTGATATGCACAGGCGATGTCTTGATCAGCCACACATGGCGATAGATCCCCGCTCCTTCATACCACCATCCTTCCATTACCGTGGCATCAACCCGAAGGGCAATCACGTTCAACACATCCCCGAACTCTGCGACATCGGTGATGTCTACCGTGAACGGCGTATAGCCGCAGTAATTGCGATGCAGCAAGTGGCCGTTGACGAAGACCGCACAGTGGGTGGCAACGCCCTCAAAGTGGATGAAGATCCGACGGTTATGGTCTTCCTTCTCCAGTCGGAAGTGCCGCCGGTACCAGCCAATGCCCCGCGGCCGATATCCGGCATCCATGTGCTCGGAGGGATCAGGCGGCAGCTCAATCGACCAGTCGTGCGGGAGATCGACGACGCGCCAGTCGGAGTCATCGTAGTTACGCTTGGCTCCGCCGCGCGCCCAGCCCGCCTTGTTCGCCATGTAGGCTGCCAGGTGGGTGTTGCGGATAGGCGCATCGATATCACCGCGGTGGAAACGCCAGTCCAGATCGAACCGCAGCACCTGGCGTAGTCCAGAAGAAGAAGTTGCCTGATGGTCAGAGATTCCCACAGTCCGTCACCCGTTCTACGGGGCAGGTACCTCCCAGATCGGAGGTTTGCAGATTTGAGACATTGTGACATGCCAGTACCGGGATTTCGGTCACGTCCAGCCGAACGCCCTGAAGCCGGACATCCCTGGCATCGGCGATCAAGGCGCCGCGCGTGGCGCGAATCCGCACATTCTCCAGGATCACCCGTTCGATGGGCATCTCGGGCAAGCCGCGGATCTCGATGGCTCGCTCGGCCTGATCGCAGGTGATATTGCGCATATGGATGCCTCGGAACTGCGGGGTACGCTCGCTGACCGGTTCGGGCTTGGGGTCCTTCACGAAATAGTACATGTTCAGGCTGATCGCCTCATGCTTGATGTTACGCATCGCCACATTGCTGATCTCGATGTTTTCGACAATCCCGCCTCGTCCGCGGGTGGTCTTGAAACGGATACCGATATCCGTGCCTTCAAAGATGCAATTGGTGACGCTGACATTGCGCACGCCTCCGGACATCTCGCTGCCGATCGTCACACCACCATGGCCATGCACGACACGGCAGTTGGAAACAGCGATGTTCTCAGAAGGCCGGCCTCGTGCCCGGCCGTATTCATCCTTGCCGGACTTGATGCAGATCGCATCATCACCGCAGTCAAAATGGGAGTCGCTGACCATGACGTTGCGGCAGGACTCCAGGTCGAGTGCATCACCGTTGGCGGAGTACCAGGGATTGAGAATGGTGACGTTGCGAACCGCCACGTTTTCGCACAGCAGGAGATGAACATTCCAGGCGGGCGAGTTGCGGAAGGTCGGCCCGTCCAGCAGTACGTGCCGACACCTGGTAAGCTTGACCATATTGGGGCGCAGGTAATCTCGTGCCGGCAGGTAATCATTGATGTCGGCTGGCGGCGACTGCTCGCGCAGCCGCCGCACAAGCTCGCGTCCTTCCATGGCGGCCCTGGTCGGCCACCAGATCTGGGACTCTTCCTCCACCACTCCGCCGGAAGCGACCAGTTCCGCCCACTGCTGATCGGTCATCTTGAATCGCTTGACGGGGCGCCAGGCCTCGCCTTGCCCGTCGATAATCCCCTCGCCGGTGATAGAGATGTTGTGCAGTTCCTCACCCCAGATCGGAGAGATGGCTCGGACCGCCTCTTCTCCTTCGTAATCCGTTCGGACCAGGGGATAGTCAGCAAAGTTTCGGCTGAACACGATCGTCGCACCGCGTTCCACATGGAAGTCGATGTTGCTGCGAAGCTCGACGGGTCCCGTGAGATATTGACCGGGCGGAACCCATACCTGACCGCCACCGGCTTCTGCACAGGCATCGATCGCTCGTGCAAAAGCCGCGGTGTTCATGGTTATTCCGTCCGGCTTGGCGCCGTAGTCCAGCACGTTCCATGTTGCCATGTTCTGCATCCCCTACAAAAGGATCTGAATGGATTGGCTGTCATAGCCGTTGAAGACCAGCACCGCATTGACGATCAACCAGAACGCCGCCGCGAGTGCCTCGCCGAAGATCATCCCGACAAACAGCGGTCTTGCGGTCTGAAAGAGGCCGGCTCCGCCGAACCTGAGAATCAGAACCTTGGCGATCCATCCCAGGAATATGCTGAACCATACATTCTGGATGAAGGCCCCGTAGCTTGCGACAAATCCCACGGGCAAGAGCGGCCAGTTGGCCCATCGCAGCGATGCCACCTCCAGTCCCACCGTGACCCCAAATCCGATGACCATGTGCAGCAGGGCATTGTGGCGCGACGGCGGAAACCGACCGTTGTGATAATCGGCAAGGCTGTTGCCCATATCACGCTGAGGAACGTACACCGCACCGAAATTATTGCGCTGCGGAACCTCTTCCCGCGTGATTGGCGTCGCATATCCGTACTGGCAATAGAGTGTCGCTGCGGCTGCCACGACCGTACCGATCAGCAGCGTCCAGACGATCACTGCCCCGACTCGCCGCGGCTCGGCCACGCCGGCGCTGCGGGTTATGCCAAGCCCGTTAAGCGTGGATCCCATGACCCCATCACGCGTGGTCAGCGGGCCAAGGATTGTGAAGACACCACCGAAGTAGACATCCCGCCCACCGATCATTCCGATCGGCAGATTGGTATAGATCTGGGAGGTCGCGATGCCCGTCCGGTAAAACGGAATCCCTGTCTCCGCAACAACGCGCGACACGATCAGGTGCGTTACCAGGATGAATCCGACAATCAGCAGAGCCATCCACCACTGCACCCCCAGCACGCAAAGCCACGCAATCATGGTGAGCGTTCCGACAACCATGACCCAGAAGCTCAGGCGGTATGTGCTTTCACCACTAACCCCAATGGCGTTGTGGAAGATGCGTATCCACTGATGTCTGCCAATCCAGAGCATACCGCCCACAAAAGCGATGCAGGCACCCAGGTGCTGATCCTGCCAGACTGCATTGGACATCTCCGACCGCATTACTCCCGCCTGCACATCCACCAGGTTGACCAACAGGTAAATTCCCCACAGGCTGAACGCCACCTTCGATCGGATGAAGTAAGTGACACCGATCACCATGAACGACAGACGCGCTGCCTTGACCTTGGTGCGCAGGAATACGAACGGCTCGTCGGCGAAGATGTTGCTCAGGTCATAGCCCAGCGGAATGGCTGGGAAGTAGTGAGGAAGATAAGTGTTCAGCGCCGTGAAGCTGTGCAGGATGAAGACGACGCCAATGCCAATCCACAGGGTCCGGCTGCGCAGCAGCGCATTGAGGGCATGGCCCTGCGCCGGCTGTTCGATGAGTGCAGCCTGGATTTGCACCAGGGGGAACGGCAATCGTTCGTTCCCGGCCCACTGATCGATCACCAGGCGCGCCATTGCGACCAGGGTGGCCAGCATGGCTCCAATGAATATACCCCAGGTTGCCAGCGGTATCAGCCACGCTCCCCAAGGGATCTTCTCCCCGGACGGCACGCTCATGTAGAACCACCAGACCACCGAGCTGGTCCGGCCATCCTCTCCTGGCGCAATCGGGAACAGCCACGACGGGAGATCCAGTGCTGTAAAGGCCTCCCAGAAACGCGGATCTGCTGACACCAGGTAGACCGGCGCCACCGGCATGGGGATGAAGAACCGCATCAACCCCCAATTAGGCAGGCTGCACGCAACCACGATCATCAGCAGCACAACCGCCAGCTCACCAGTCCGCAGGGCATGGCGCGGCGCCCATTTATGCAGCGGTGCATTCAGCCCTACAATCAGCAGGAACTCAAGCACAACTGCCGCCAATGGCAGATAACCCGCCGCCAGACTCGTGTCGGTCAGGACAAAATCGTTGTATGGAACCAGCGCACAGACAAGTACCGCCCCGATCGTCCCCAGCAGCACACTTCGCCATGTCACGCTGCGCTCAGGTCGATCCGAAGCAGGCTTCAGGGGCAGCTCGCTCGACCCGGACAGCTTCCCCACTGAACCGGACTTTGGAGTATCTGGCAGAACCTCTGGCATAACCTCCACCGACTACTCATGTACCAGCGCATCCCGCGGGACGTCGATCCCCAGGACAATGGTTGGTCTGACCTGTTCGCTGGCTTCCCCGCGGAGGCGGATGTTATTCAGCCCGTGAATCAGAATCTCCTGGCTGTCTTTCACCGAGAAGACCGGTCCATGTCGCGGCAGGATGCTCACATCCACCAGATCAATGCGGCTGCCCGCAGAACACTGCAAACCCTCATCCGCGGTGATATGCACATTCTTCAGGCGGATATCCTGAAAATGGCGGTCGGGCAGCCCGACAATGCGTACAGCCTTTCCGGCTGCGGCGCATTTTACATCCTCAAAGTGGATATGTCGGAACGTCGATACCTTTCCCAGTGTAGCGGGATACGCAGGAGTATCTGCGGTCATCAGGATTGCCTCGGCACGGATCCTGTCCATGGTGATGCCGCGGAAGTACACATACTCCACGACGCCGCCCCGTCCTCGCGCCGACAGGATGCGAATCCCTGCCTGTACCCCTTCCAGTGAACACGATTCAACCAGCAGATTGCGCAATCCTGCAGAGATCTCGCTGCCAATCAGCACGCCGCTGTCGCCGCCGGTCACTCGGACGCTCCGGATCACGACGTTTTGCGTCGGTTTATCAACGCGCCAGGCATCTTCATTCAGCCCGGATTTCAGCGCAATGCACGCTCCGTTGGTCAGCAACTGGCAATCTTCGACCAAGAGGTTGCGACACGAATCGATCACGATTCCGTCGTTATCCGGTCCTTGTGGCGTGTGGATGTCCACCTTGCGCACGGTCGTGTCACGGCAGTACGCCAGGTGAATGCTTACATGTGGCCCGCTCTCAGGGATTGCAAATCCCTCAAGTAATACCTGCGTACAGTTGACCAGGTGGATGAACTGGGGACGCAGGGGATACTTTTCGGTTCCGAACCGGCGTTCATTGACCGAAACGTTCTTCAACACCATCTGGTGCAGCCGTTTGTGACTGCGCGCCTCGTTGGCCTGCCATTTCCACCATGCCTCGCCGCGTCCAATGAGCTGTCCACCGCCGGTGATAGCGATATTCCGGCAGTTGAACGCGTAGATCAGGGGCGAGAAGTT
>CAZSJB010000206.1:0-5983 GCA_964606625.1 uncultured Tepidisphaeraceae bacterium
GCTTGAGGCCGTCACGGACGTCGGGCAGGGCCCGGTCCATGATGGTGCTCATGGCATAGGTGAGGTAGGAATCCTGAAGTTCCTGGTCGATGCGCAGGTCTTCAACACGATCTGCCGGAGCAGGCGCCGGTGCCGGCGCGGGAGGGGTGGTTTCAGCCATAACTTTGTGCGATTCGAAAGTATCCTAAATTACGAAGCGAACGTCCTTTACAGTAGTACGTCAACAGGCAGGGAAAGGGTCGCTTCCGGGAAGGTACTGAAGGGGGCATTATACCGGAAAAACCGATAAAAATCGAAGCGCCGCCGCAGCCAAATCGCGAGGTTTTGACCCGCTGGCGACAGGGTGGATCTGAGCAGGTCTGGGCACTGCGGCGCGCACGGAGGGAGTGGGTTCGCCTTGAATACCTGAAATTGGGTTGGCTGGGGACCAAAACCCCGCTGGCGATCCAAAAAGGGCGTTTTGGGGGGTGATTCAGTGGGCTCGAATGGGTTTGCAGTGGGTTGGGGTAAACCGATCCCTCGCATCAGCGCGCAACATCCAGCGGGAGGCGGCTCGCGTGATAAGTTCACGGCCAAACCCGGTGCGTGCCTCATGAGCTTCCCCTTTGGAAATGAAGCGCTTTTGCGGACGCTTTCGCGTGGGGGCGAGCGGGAGCTGCCAGCATGTTAACTCTACCCGAACATGTGGATCGTGTCAAATCAATTAAAACTGCTGCAAGCCGACCAACTCGCCCAGATCCGCACCCTAATCTCCTGATTTTAACGATTTTTCTCTCCGATCATTGAACACCTTCTGGCCCGGCGGCATGCTTGCCGTGGGGGCTGGCAGAAAAGAAATTGCCCTGTCACCTAACCGACCAGCCTCGGCTGTGTCAGCAATATTCAGGGACGGCAGTGTAAGCCGCCTAGCCGTTATATCCCGTCAAGAAGGGGAGATCTGATGGGTGGGTCGAACATGTTTGAATCGTTTGAGCGTCGGGTGCTGCTGAGTGCTGCAATTGAGACGGAGGTCCCGTCGATATCAGCCGATCCGGGGCAGTTCAATATGACCGCCCAGCAGGTCGTCGGGATCGAGTTCACCGTGCAGGGCCGCTCCTATGGATCGCCGGGGGCAACCCTTAAAGTCCAGTTGGCATCCGACGATGTACTCACCGGCAGCGTGCGCTTCTTTCGGGATGACCAGCTCATCGGCACCGTAGCCGTCGGCCCGGACAACACCGCGTCGTTCGAACACCTGGGCCCCGGCGAATACGCCTTCCGCGCTGAGTACAGCGGCGACGACACCCACGCGCCGGCAATCAGTGCCACAAAGAATGTCACGGTGGAGAAAACGTATCTCGGGTATGGCACTCACTGGCGCGCAGATGACGGCAGCGTGGTCGTTTCTTATAACGATTATGCCATTAAGCCGACCGGCACGATCTACTTCATCAATGGCCCGACGGCGGAAGGGGGCACCGTATTTGCGACGGCGGAGCTCGTGGATGGTGTGGCTGTATTGAAGTCGGTACCGAGCACCCCGCCAGTCTATATCGCGTTTGCGTATAGCGGAGATGAGAACTATCACCAGAACCTGTCGCGCATCGATTTCATTCCGATGCCGTATGTCGATTCCAGACCGGTCAATGTGGAGATCATCCCGCCGTCCAAGCCCGTCATCGCAGGGGCGTTGGCTGAGTACACCATTCAGTTGGTTGATCCGGACTTGTCGGAGGGCGAATGGTTCTCCGGCAGCCTGACAATCGAGATGGATGGTGAGGGTGTGCGGACAATCGGCGTGCATTCCAGCGGGATTACGTCCGTAAAGCTGGCGCTGGACGCAGGGCATCACACGATCAAGGCGACCTACAACCGTGACGGCGTCGAAGGACGACCGACGGATCCTTTCCACACCTCGGGAGCAGTGGGAACGGTTGATGTAGAGGCAGAAGCGCTGGCGAACCCAAGCAATGATAAAATCGCCAGTACGGTGGATCTCGAAGTTGTTGAGGAGATCGATCCGACGACCGGGATGACCGTGTCGTTCGTGGGGGACGTCAACGGAAACGGCACGGACGATCAGGTGATCTACAACCGCAACGCGCGAACGGTATGGCTGGCGATGGACGGCGCGAACACGGTCGTGCCGCTGCAAGCCAACCCGGTCGCCGAAGGCTGGCGGCTGGCTGGCGTCGCCGACTTCGACGGGGACGGGTTCGCCGATCTGCTCTGGACACACGACGAGTTGCGCAAGCAGTCGATCTGGAACCTCAAAGGGCGGTTCGTGGCCGGGTTCTCGATGCTGAACCATGCTCCGAAGGACAACGCCTGGGTGATCGAGTCGGTTGAAGATCTCGATGGCGATGGCGATGCGGACCTGCTGTGGCGGAATGTCCGCACCGGTGGAGTCTATGCATGGCTGATGCAGGGGACGAAGGTGATTGGCGGGATGATTCCGGCGTAGGCGGGGGTCATCTCACGCCAAAGCGCGTTCGCGATCACGAAAACTGCCGGAACGAGGCAATTACGACCGATAAACGCATGCATGCGTGCGTTGAGTCGGCCGTTTGTCTTTGTGGGGCGAAGTGCTCTGGATTTCCTCGAGTTGATCGGGGGGCTGGGGCTGCTTCTGCTGGATGCAGCCGCTCAGGTGCGCCGCGCACTGATCGCCAAGCGCGGCCGGCGGCTGGGCTGGGCCAACCTGTGGGCGCAGATGAATCGCGTGGGGGTGAAAAGCATCCCGATCGTCTCGCTGGTGCTGTTCTGCATCGGGTCGATCCTGGCGCTTCAGATGGCGCCGATCCTGTCGACTTTCGGGATGACCTCCAGCGTGGCGGACATCATCTCGATCGCCGTTTTCCGCGAACTGGGGCCGCTGGTGAGCGCGATCGTGCTCACCGGGTTCGCCGGCGCCAGCATCGCAGCCGAGATCGGCACGATGGTCGTCTCTGAAGAGATCGAAGCTCTCGAAGCCCACGCGATCAACCCGGTACGGTTCCTGGTTGTGCCCCGGGTGCTGGCGACCACGGTCATGATGGTCTGCATCACGATCGTGGGTGACCTGATGGGAGTTTTGGGCGGGCTGACGATGTCCCAGATCTTTCTGGGGCTGGGGTTTGAGCAGTACAAACAGCGGACGTTCGATATCCTGGAATTGCGGGATTTCATCACCGGGCTGATCAAAGCCGGCGTCTTCGGCATGCTGATCAGCGGTCTGGCGTGCTACCTGGGACTCAAAGTCCGCGGCGGCGCGCAGGGCGTCGGCCAAGCCACCACCCGAACGGTCGTCCTGACGATCGTTGCTCTGATCGCAGTCGACCTGATGTTCACAGCGGCGTTTTATTCGTTGGGGTGGTAGGAGGGATGTTTATTACTTGTTACGCGCCGCGATGTGTCATTCGGGTCGTTTTATGCAGTCATCAGCCCAACTACCAATAACAAGTAACCAGCCATGCCAGACATCGCCATCCAAGTTCGTGACGTCACCAAACGGTTCGGTGAGAGGACCGTGCTGGATAAGGTGTGCCTGGAGGTGTATCGGGGGGAGACGCTGGTGATCCTGGGAGGGTCGGGGTCTGGCAAATCGACCTTGCTGCGGATGATGATCGGCAATGAGCCGGTGGATGGGGGGCAGATCCTGATCGATGGTCAGGACCTGGCTGGCATGAACGAAGCTGAGCTGACGAAGTATCGCAACTCGATCGGTGTGCTGTTTCAGAGCGGCGCGCTGTTCAATTCGATGAGCGTCGCCGACAACGTTGCGCTGCCGTTGCGCGAGCATACCGATTTGCCGGAAGAGACGATTGCGATCATGGTCAAGATCAAGCTTGAGCAGGTGGGGTTGCGCGAACATGCCGACAAGATGCCGGCTGAGTTGTCGGGCGGGATGAAAAAGCGCGCCGGGCTGGCCCGGGCGATTGCGCTCGATCCGAAGATCCTGTTTTACGACGAGCCTTCAGCCGGCCTGGATCCGGTCACCAGCGCCGAGATCGACCAGCTCATCATCGATCTGAATAACAAGCTCGGCGTGACCAGTGTGGTCGTAACGCACGAGATGGATTCCGCCTTCCGCATCGCTGATCGCATGGTGCTGCTGGATCGCGGCAAATTCATTGTCTCGGGTACGCCCGACGAGATGCGCAACAGCACCGATCCGCTGGTGCGACAGTTTGTGCATGGCCTGACCGAAGGCCCGCTGACCGATCGCCGTCGTACCGGCGGGTATGAAACCGATCTGCTCGAGGACGAGTGAGCTTTGCGATTGCACAACGCGAGGTGTTTGCCGGGGCGGAAACTTAATCACTGGAGTTGTCTATAAACATGAACAAGGAACGCAACGCCCTTAAAGCCGGGATCTTCATCGTGATCAGTGTGGTGCTGATCCTGGGGGTGATTTTCAGCATCCATGGGATCGAGCAACTCACCCAGCCGATGCGTCGCATCACGGTGATGTTCAACCTGTCGGATGACATCAGCGGCCTGCGGGTAGGGGATGAGGTGCGCATCGGCGGATACACCGTGGGGGCGATCGAACGCATCGACCTGGTGCCCGATGAACCCGATGCACATCTGGCTGTGCGGATTCGCGTCCCCGAACGGTATGGCATTCGGCGTGATGCGACAGTGCGCATTCAATCCACTTTTACCGGCGTGAGCGTGTTGAACTTTGACAGCCTCGGATCGGGTGAACGGCTGCGCGAGGGAGATGTGCTGATCGGTCGGCCGGGCATGCTGACCGAGTTGTCCTCCTATGTCAGTGGCACGGGACCGCACTTCCGCCAGATCCTTGAACACGTTGAACAGGTGACGGCTGAAGTGCGCCACACCACCTTGCCCCTGGCCAATGCGTCCATCGACAAGATCGGCAAGCTCGCGGAGACTGCCCGCACACAGATCAACCCCGAGGATGAAGGCACCATCGGCCACGCCGCCCGCGGTATGATGCGCGAAATCGACGATCTGATCGGAGACACCAAGGGCGATTTCCGCAGCACGGCAGCCAATGTCGCCGCCGCCACGGGGCATTTCCGCGAACGCCTGCCGGGTTTGCTCGATCAGGCTGAGCGTCTGCTGGACCGTCTGACGGTAACCATCGATGGCGCCAATGAGGCACTGGTCGACATTCGGGCCACCGCCGCCAATGCCGGTGATTTGACCTCGGCTGCCCGGTCGCTGGTTGTCAGTAACCGAACCAAGCTCGATGAAATGATCCATTCGTTGAAGGCGACCGGCGACAACCTCAAAGCCGCCAGTGCCGAAATCCGGCGTAGTCCCTGGCGGCTGCTCTACAAGCCGCGTCCCGGCGAAATGGCCAATCTCAATCTGTTCGACACCGCCCGTGCCTTTGCAGAAGGCGCCGACGACTTGGCCACCGCCTCCGCTGCCCTGCGCGACGCAATGCAGGATCCCGACGTCAATCCCGATCGCCTCAAGGAACTGCTACAGCGCGTTGAGCATACTTTTGAAAAGTTCCAGGTGGTCGAACAGAAGCTCTGGGAAGAAGTGCGGGAATAGAGCACTCTGCCTGCAACCGCAGCGTTCCTCTCATCCCTGGCACGGTTTGAAAACCCGCGCCCCTCGCAAGGCTGTTATCAGCGGATGAGAAAGGCTGTAGATCGGGAATCGAAAATACGGCGCAGGGGGACGCGCAAACTGGTGTGAATTGTGTCGGGTGCTACAATTCGCAATACCGGGCCTGTAGCTCAACGGTTAGAGCAGGGGACTCATAATCCCTTGGTTCTCGGTTCGAATCCGAGCGGGCCCAATTGCCATGCCAGCAAGGGGGGGATCAGCCGGCGCGTGCCTGGGCCATTTCTGCGGCGTTGTTGCGGCGACGCGTGGGGTCATCCACCTCGATGCCGGCACGTTCCAGCAGCTCGCGGCCCTGGCCGACCTGGAGCAACAGCACCTGAGCGCCCGGGGTGAGACCATCGACGATCTCCGCATACGTTTCATTGCTGCGGCCGACTGTCACGCGACGCGGTTCGACATTGTTGCCCTGTTT
>CAZSJB010000207.1:0-5964 GCA_964606625.1 uncultured Tepidisphaeraceae bacterium
AACGCCATCATCGCTGAATGCCACTGCGCCGCGCTCATGCATCGAGCCGATCTCCGCCAGCTCCTTGCCGTCGCGTCCCTTGGTGATCGCGCCGACCGGATAGACATTGGCCAGGCCGACACGCTGCCCTTCGCGCAGCACAAACTCGATCTGGGCTTCATTGTCCAGCGCGGGCTTGGTGTTGGGCATGCAGCAGACGGTGGTGAATCCCCCGGCGACCGCCGCCGCCGAGCCGGACGCGATCGTCTCCTCTTCCTCATCGCCCGGTTCGCGGAAATGGACATGGATGTCGATCAGTCCCGGTGTGACATAGCAGCCGGTCGCGTCAATGACCTGATCGGCTTCACCCAGGTTCTGGCCGATGCCGGCGATCTTGCCATCGCGCACCAGCACATCCGCCTGCGTTTGCAGCTTACGGGAGGGATCGAGAACCGTACCGTTTTTAATCAGAAGCGTAGGCATGCCGTTGCGACGGATTATACCGATGCGACTGCTGCCCGAAAGTCATCCCCGCCGGGCAATGACTTCAAACAGCTTCAGCGGATCGGGCGTATGGGTGAGCGTCAGCTCCCGACAAGCCAGCGCCCCGCCAATGACATCGCTCAGAATCGGGCGCAACTGCTCAAACGTTTCGGCGGTGTTCTGCACATGCAGCCGGTCGTTGATGCGGAAGCTCAGGTGCGACGGATCGAACTTCAGCCGATTGGCGAAGGGAGATTCGTGCTCCAGGCGATGGGCCAGGCCCAGTGCATATCCGATGATCTGCCCAGCCCGCTTGGCAAAGCTGCCCGCCAGCGGCTGCTTGCGGACATACAGCAGCCCGCGCTGCCCACCGGTCTCGTCGATGTGGATGTTGGCTTCATGGGAGACCAGCACCACCCCCGGTCCATCCACGACATGAGCGTAATTGGCTACGTCGATCAGCAGGTGATCAGCGACACTCTGCTGCTGAATCCAGGTGTGAAACACAGGCACAAACTTGCTGAAGGGAATGTCCTGCCCCTTCTCGAGGAAGATCTTTACAGCAAATTTCTGGGACTCAAGTGCGGGAAGCTGTTCAACGGACATGGCTTTTCTACTTTCTGGATTCCAACACAGAGGACGCAGAGAGGAAACAAAATGTGTTTACACTCTGCGCTCTCTGCACATCCCTCCGTGTCCTCTGGGTTGGATTCATTTTGCCGACGCGGAGATTGTTAACTGGGTTGGCGCTTCCTGTTGCATGCGCATGCGGCAGGCATGGGCAGCATCGATGAACAGTTGCGCTTCTTCGATCAACTGGTGAACGGCTTCGTCGTTGGCGGGGACGGGGCCGTTGGCGTGCCGGTTCAGCAGGTAATTGCCGAACTGGTCGCGATGAAATTTGTCGTAGAAACGCGTCGTGTCCATGAAACGCGTCTTGAACTCACTGACGATGGCATCTGGCGTGGCTGGAACATCACGGTTTTCCAGGCGGACCAGCGTCTCAGCCGCCTTGAGCATCGCGCGATACGCCAGGTCGTCGGCTTTGGCGTAATCCTTCTCTTCGTGCGCGACGTGCGCTTCGAAGGCGTTGCTCTCGGCTTCGGCGAAGCCGAAATTGGCAGCATCCACGATTTCGCCGGCGCATTCGCCCATGGCCATGTCGCCGATGCTGAACTGGCGCGGATCGCCCCAGTCGGTGTAGTAGTCGGGGGCTTCCGCATGCGGCGGCACACCGACAAACTGATCGACAATCTCCTTGAGCGCTTTCTTGCCCAGGCGGGTGCAGTAATCCTGAAACGTCTCATCGCCGTTGCGCTCGGAGACGTAGCGCTGCGTGAGAGTGGTGACCAGATCAGGAATCTTCTTGCTCGGGACTGACCCGATCGCCAAGCCGTACGCCCCGCCGTTGTCGCGCCACTTGCCGCCCAGAACGACCTGGAAATGCGGCACAGTAAAGCCGTTGATGTTGCGGCTGTTGCCGTAGAAACCAATGTCGGCAACGTGATGCTGGCCGCACGAGTTGAAGCAGCCGCTGATCTTGATCCGCAGGTTCTTGATCGCCTGGTCCAGCGTAAGCTGCTGATGCAGCAGCCGCTCGCGCATCTCACCAGCCAGGCCGCGCGACGAGGCAATGCCCAGCTTGCAGGTATCGGTCCCCGGGCAGGCGACGATATCGACGATCGTCCCGGCGCCACTCTGCCCCAGGCCGATCTTTTTCAGTTCCTCGTACAGCGCCGGCAGGTCGGCTTCGGAGACCCAACGGAACACAATGTTCTGCTCGACGGTCGTGCGGACGTTGTCACCCGCATACTGGATCGCCAGATCAGCCAGAGCGCGAAGCTGATCGGCTGTGACATCGCCCAGTGGCAGCGTGACCGTCGCGACGACGTAGCCTTTCTGGCGCTGCGGATAGACGTTGGTCTGATACCAGCGCTGGAAGTCCTCGGATTGCGGCTGGCCGTTGAGGAATGCGCCGGGCTTGCTGGGCTCCTCGCGGTAGCGCTCCAGCTCTGTCAAATAGCTGTTCCAGCGCTCATCGAAGGGAAGCGTTTTGCGCTCTTCATCGACAAGGCGCTTGAACTCCTCCATTCCGATTTTCTTGATCAAAAACTTCAGCCGTGCCTTGTTGCGCTGCTTTTTTTCACCCAGGCGCCCAAAGACGCGGGCAATCGCCTGCGCAATCGGCAGGATTTCGCTTTCCGGCGCAAACTCGTACAGCAGCTTGGCTGAGTTGGGCACCGCCCCCAGGCCGCCGCCAACGTACACCTCAAATCCGCGGATCTCCTTGCCGGATTCGTCCTTGCGCGTGACCGCCAGCAGACCCAGGTCGTGGATGTTCAGCAGGCCGCAAGCTTCATGACGGCAGCCGGAGAAGGCGATCTTGAACTTGCGCCCGAAGTCCATCGTGTCGCGATGACCGAGCATGAACCGCATCATCGCCTTGGAATAGGGTGTGACGTCAAAGGCCTCGGTATGGCACACCCCCGCATACGGGCAGGCGGTAACGTTGCGCACGCTGTTGCCGCAGGCTTCGCGCGTCGTGATGCCCACCGCCGCCAGGCGGCGCATGATGTCGGGCGTGTCGTCAATGTGAACGTAATGGAGCTGGAAATCCTGCCGCGTCGTCACGTGGGCGATGTTGTCGGAGTATTCCTCCGCCAATTCAGCCACCGTGCGCAACTGCTCGGCATTCAGCCCGCCATACGGCACTTTGATCCGCTGCATGCCCGGCGCATCCCAAAGCGTCTCAGGACCCTTGGTCAGTTCACCGGACGGATACGGCAACTCCTGAGTTTTGATCCCGTCGTGCCGCTTGCCATTGTCATAGCGCTGGCCGTACGCACCGCGGCGCAGACGGGTTTCGGCAAAGAGCTTTTCCTCAACCTTTCCCTGCTTGCGCAGCGTGAGCTGGGCTTCGAATTGGTCGATCTCCGCGGCCCAGTCGGGGGGCATGCGATCTTTCAGGATGTCTTTCCACGTCAGGGCGGCCATCAATACAACTCCGGTTATTCCTGTTGAAAAAGTAGATAATACCGAGCCCCCCAGACGCCTTCAATAGGGGATCACCAGAAATCTCACCATTTACCTATCGACAAATAGGCAATTATCCTTCGATGCCGCGCCAGATGTACCAAGTGGCCAGCGTCCGCCATGGCCGCCAGGGTTCAGCAGCGGCTTCCACCTGCTTGGGGGTGGGACGTTCATCCAATCCCAGCACCTTGGCCGCTCCGATGCGCAAACCCAGGTCATCGACTGGCAGCACGTCCGGCCGGTTCAACACGAAGATCAGAAACATCTCCGCCGTCCATCGGCCAACTCCCTTGACCTGCGTTAAAGAAGCGATGACCGCCTCATCGCTCATCGTGCCGAAACGGCGTATCGGGATCTTGTCTTCTTCAAAATGCCGCGCCAAGTCCGCCAAGTAGCTGATTTTCTGGCGCGACAGCCCGCACGCCCGCACCTGTTCCGGATCCCCCGCCAGGAACGCCAGCACTCCCTTGGGCGTCGGGCGGCGATTGGGAAACTGATCGCAGAAGCGCTTGAACAGCACTTCGGCTACCTTGGTTGAGATCTGCTGCGTGAAGATGGACTGGCAGAGCACCACAAAATAATCCCGCCGGGGATGCAGTGTGCATTTGCCCACCCGGTCGATGATCGGCCGCAACCGCCGGTCACGCCGGAGATGCTCAACCCCTTCTGACCAGTCCGGAGCCCGCGAAGATGCCTTAAACCACATGCCGCAATTGTAGGCTTCGCCTTACCATCGGCGCGTCATGAATGCTGCAAACTGGACCATCTGGTGTAATGCCCGTTTTTCTTCGGATGTTGAAAACCTGCTGCGCGAGGGGATCCGCCCCCATCGGTTGATCATGGCGGATCAGACCAGTCCCGATTACCTGGCCGCCACCCCGACCGATGCCGCGCTCGCTCAGGCGGATATCGCCTTTGGTCAGCCCGCGGTCGATGCCCTGCTGGCTGCAGAGCGCATCCGATGGGTACACATCACCAGCGCCGGGTATACCCGATATGACACCGACGCCTTCCGCGCTGCCTGCCGCGAACGCAACCTGATCCTGACCAACAGCTCAACCGTCTACGCCGAGCCGTGCGCCCAGCACGCAGCCGCATTTGTTTACGCCCATGCCCGTCAGCTTCCCTGGGCGATGCGCGATCAATTGACCGAGCGCACCTGGCCCACGCATGAAATCCGCCAGCACTCCAGGCTTCTGGGTGGTGAGCGGGTCCTGATCTACGGGTTTGGTGCCATTGGCCGCCGGCTGGTGGAGTTGCTCGCGCCGCTGCGCATGCAGATGGTAGCCGTCCGCCGTGCTCCCACAGGCAACGAGCCAATCCCCACCCTCACCCCCACGGATGCGGATTCCCACCTCCCCCAGGCGGATATCGTCATCAACCTGCTCCCAGCCAATGCCTCCAGCCAGCACTTTTTCTCGGCTGAGCGAATCCAGCGCATGAAGCGCAGCGCGGTGCTGATCAACATCGGCCGCGGATCGACTGTCGATCAGGAGGCCTTGCTCCATGCCCTGGAAACCCAACACCTTGCTGCCGCCCTGCTGGACGTGACTACTCCCGAACCGCTTCCGCCAGCTCATCCCCTGTGGCACCATCCGCGCTGCACCATCACCCCCCACTCAGCCGGCGGATTTGCCGGTGAACAGCAAGCGCTCGTGCAGCATTTCCTGACCAATCTGCAGCGCTTCCACCAAAACCTCCCCCTGCACGATCGCGTGATCTGACCGGCTGCAGCAAGACCATCCCAACCCATCGCCCGCCGGATCCTTCAGTTGCTTTTCGGATCCGCTGCATGGGCGAGAACCCCATCGCCACGTTACTATTCTGCGATGGTTTCCATCCCGCATTCAGGACATCGCTCCGGCGTGGCCCGCAGGTCATAGCCGCAGTTTATGTAGCGGTTGGCGTGCATGCGGGACAGGCGCGATCGCATCAGCAGGTACTGGCGCGTCTGATAGACACCAACTGCCGCTAATCCGATGCTGCCGGCTATAATCGGTGCAATGGCCCATATTACTTCCTTCGGCGCTGACGGTGATATGCAGGTCAGCCACAGGAGGTAAGTACTGAGCGCGGCAACGAATAATCCCGCGGTTGTCGTCACCAAGGCGGAGCATAGCGGGCCGTACCGGCTGAGAAAACGCACAACCCAATCCGGTATGAGGACTGGCTTATTGAGGAGGATTTGCAGCTTCCGCAGCATCCCTGTCCTTGCCTTGTGGCGCGGGCGTCTCACCCGCGATGGAATGCGCAAGACGCGGGCAAGATTGACGTTATGCATCTTTGGCCTAAGTCCAGCAATGTGTGCCTCGTAGGGCAGGCTATTGCCTGCCGCGAGTGCCATAGGGCCGTCCACGGCAGGCAAATAGCGCTGCCCTACAGCGCTTATGTCAATCATGCATCATGTTGAAGATGCCCGCGCCACTGAAGCAATATCTCTGTGCCCTAGCGCCTCTGTGGTAAGTCTTT
>CAZSJB010000208.1:0-5943 GCA_964606625.1 uncultured Tepidisphaeraceae bacterium
TTCCGTTGGCGTATGACCTCACGACGCTGATGCAGGATCCGCCGTGGGTCTTCACGGATACGCAGGTTAAAGAAGCCCTGGTCTATTTCAGCGTGATCGGCGTCACGTACTTCATATCCACCTCAGTGGCCTTCAGTCTCTGGTTCTTTTTCATCCTGCGGCAGTTGTACCGGATCATGCTGGGGATGCTGACTGGTGAAGGCGATCCGCACGGAGAATGGGATCTGCATGCGGGTGGGCTGATCGCGTATGCGATCATGACAGTCTGGATTGGGCGGCGCCACTGGTGGCTGGTGATTCGCCAGGGCTTTCGCGGACATCGCGCAGGAGAAGCCGAAGGGCGCTACCTGTCGCACCGGCAGGCGTTCTGGGGGCTGATCGCCTGCGGGGGGGGGGGGGGGTGTGGGGGGGGCGACGTTCATCGTGCTGCTGCTGGTGATGCTGCTGTTCACCATGGCGCGCATCGTGGCGGAAACGGGACTGGTGCAGGCGCAACTGCTGTTCCAGATCTTCCGGCCGTTCCAACTGGCGACGATGGCTGGCTGGCAGCCGGTTTCGACGACCGCATTTCATCACGCCACCATGCTTCAGATGGCGTACTACGACAATCGGGAGAGCTTCATCGTGTACGCGGCGCACGCATTTAAGGTCAGCGACCGGACGCTGTATGACGATCGAGCAGATGAATCGGCGCAGTCTCGACGATTCGGCTTGAAGCTGGTCGGATTGATGTTCGTGGCGCTGGTGGTGGCGTATGTGTTCAGCCTGTCCAGCACGCTCTGGACGGAATACGAGCATGGCATCACGCTGGACAGCAAGCAGATACAGCCGCTCAATAACTGGCCGATGAGGTTCATGTCGGCTGGCCTGATGAACCAGACCATGCAGTACGACGCGGGCACCATCCACATGCCCTTCAATCCGTGGTACCACTTGGGCGTGGGGTTTGTGGTGACGGTGGGGCTGACGATGCTGCGCCTGTATTACACATGGTGGCCGCTGCATCCAGTGGGATTTGTGATGATGCCCACTGGGCCGGTGCTGCTGATGTGGTTCAGCATCTTCCTGGGCTGGCTGGCCAAGACAGTCATTCTGCGCCTCGGAGGCAATTCGCTGTACCAGAGTCTCAAGCCGTTCTTCATCGGGATGATCGTCGGCGAAGCCGGCGCGGCGGCGATGTTCATGGTCGTTGCGATGATCCTCAGTGGCATGGGAATGAGCTACGAGGAGATCAACATCCTGCCGTATTGACGGAGGCTGAAAACGCGGAAGAGCACAGATGTTGATTGGGTGATTGGCTCTGTACTCAAGCACATCTGCCCTTGATCAGTCCTGGTGACCTTCATTGAACAGGACATGCAGGCCGTCTTTGCCGGGAGCGATGATGTCCAGGCAGCCGGTGTTGCGCAGGTCGGCGATGGCGAACTGGATGCCACAGCCGACGCCTTCGCCCACCGGGCCGTGGCTGATTACCTGCTTGGCAAAGCCACTGCCGGTCCACTTGAAGTAGTAAAGGCCCAAGTCATCGTAATCGCCGGGATCGTGGCCGCAGTGGGCGAGGTAGCGCTTGCCGGTGACGAGTTCCGGCTGGCCGTCGCCGTCGATGTCGACCCACTGCAGGTCGTGGTACTGGCTGTTACAGGGGTCGATGAGGTGCTTGTCCCAGTGGCCGAGGGAGGATTGCTTCCACCAGCTCAGGCCGTAGCTGTGGCTGTTGCCGACGATCAGCTCGGACTGCCCGTCACCATCGATGTCTGCGACGATGACGGGAATGCTCGCGTCTTCGCCAATATCCGGCCCGGCGACCAACTCCCAATGATTGCCCAAGGCATTACCGGCGCGCTTGAGGATTCCCTTGGGCGTGATGAACTCCGGCTGGCCGTCGCCATCGATGTCGCCAAAGCCTAGGCCGTGGCCCAGGCCACCGGCGTAGAGCTCATACTTCTCGAAGCGCCGAGGGCCAGCCAGCTTATATGCACACAGCGGGGCGTTGGGCGTGTTGGGTACGATCTCCAGTTGCCCGTCACCATCGACGTCCCAGGCGCGCGTCGTCTCGATGTTGCCGATCTGCTCGGCAATCACATGCACCGGCCAGGGCCGCATGGCCCAGCCAAACTTGTGGTCGCCCGGATTCTCGCGCCAGCGCAATGATTCACCCCACCAGCCGCCGGTGACAAAGTCCAGCCGGCCATTGCCCGCGATGTTCATCGGAATTACAGAAAACTCATCGTAGTAATCCCGGTGACGCTTCAGATCATCGGCGATGAGAAACTTCTCACGGAAATCGGGTCCGCGGTACCAGAATCCGCCGGTGACAATGTCGAGAACACCGTCGCTGTCCACGTCATAGACGGCAGCGGCTTCAAAGGTCTCGGCGGCGATGAAACGCTTTGTCCATTTGAGTGCGGGCATGGTCATCCCTGCTGTGAAACAAAGGTGCGATAGATGTCCTCGAAGAGACGCACATCCTGCAGCGTGTCCTCAGCCGACGAAGGGAACGGCTCGCCGCTGCGGACGCAGCGCAGAAAGGCGATTGCCTCCTCACGATACGACCACTGCGGATTGGCAAATTCGCGGATCAGGCGGGGCGGCTGGCCGTTTTTTGCTGCTTGGTACAGCTCGACTGTGGCCGGGACGTTCTTCTGCATCAGCGGCGGTGCTTCGGTGCGCAGCCAGCCATTCTTGAAGTAAATCTGCGTGTGCTCTTCCCAGGCGTGATAGCCGCTGTAGGCGCTTTCGATGACGCAGCGCGTGCCGTTGATCTCCAGCACGACAACGCCGGTCATGCCATCGCTGTCGAGCTGCACGGTTCTGACTACCGGCTGGGAGGATTTGCCCGGTTCGCCCAGGAAGAATCGCAGCAGGTTGACGTTATGCGTCCACTGCTGGAGATAGCCCAGATAGGCGTTGTGCCACTTCTCGGGCAACCAGTCGGGGCACTCCTGCGGCGCCGGCGGAGCGGCAGCCCCACTGTTCTCGAAGACGACATTCGGGTCGGCTGCGTACGTCCAGTTGCCGCCGAATCCGTGATTGCGCGCAAAGAGGATCGGCCCGGCCTCACCAGATGCGCGCCAGGCATCCAGATGCTGCTTGAGCAGAATATTGCCCGGGTCGTAACGCTTCATGTACGCAACGAAGACGCGCGCATCGCGCGTCTGAGCGGCGACAATTCGCTCGGCACGGTTGACGTTCACCGCCATCGGCTTTTCCATGAAAACATGCTTGCCGGCGTGGACAAGGTCCTCGGCAATCTTGCCCTGAAGGGCATAGGGAGCGCTGACGCCGACGGCTTCGATCTCGGGGTCGGCTGCGATGTCTTCATGGCTGCGATAGAGCTTGCGGATGCCGAATCGCTGCTGGACCGAGCGGCCCAGGTCCTCGCGCATCTCCGCGAGCGCGACAAAGTCGCAATCCTTGAGGCTTCTGAAGTTGGGAATATGAATCGTCTGCGCCACAAAGCCGCAGCCGACATACGCGAATTGAACGGGGGTGTTGCGGGACATAGGGGCGTTCACCTGTAGTGGCGCGAGCATTTCGCCCGCGAGCCTGTGTTGGAAACTGCGAGCGAGACGCCCGCGCTACATGTCTCACTCCGTGCGCTGCGAGATGAGCTGGCCGAATTGCTTCGGATGGCCAGAGGGCAAGATCCAGCGGCACATCGACGGGTTTCACATCGGGCGAGATGCTGATCGTGGACGTGGGGCGGATGGTGCGGACGACGAAGGCTTTCATGCGGCGAAGCTTCGTCTCGGTGGGGCCCATCAGGGCGAACTCACTGTCGCGTAGCGCAGGCGTCGCGAGGATATCGGCGATGAGCGTCTTGCAGAACACGACGCGGCCGGCGCCGATCATGGCAATTGTGCGTGGCATCGGATGCCTCCCGTGGAGCGTGGATGGGTGAAAGGATGAGGGGCATTAAAAATGAGATCGGGTTTTCGGATAGGTATTGCCGATGCGGAAAGCTTAGCTACCGGCAAATGGGAAAACCAGAGGTGTAAGGGTAACAGCCGTCGCCATGATCAATAGATCCATGGGAATGCCGATGCGCAGAAAGTCGCTGAAGCGGTAACCTCCGGGGCCGTAAACCATCAGGTGTGTCTGGTAGCCAATAGGCGTGGCGAATCCCGCACTGGCGGCGATGGCAATGATCACCGCGAAGGGCATGAAATCGACGCCCAGTGACTCGGCTGCGGCGCGAGCGATGGGGAACGCCAGGGCCGCGGCAGCATTGTTGGTCACGATCTCGGTTAAGAGTAGTGTGACCAGGTACACTCCCAGCAACACACCCCAGGCGCCCCATGGGTCAAAGCCTTTCATCAGCCAGCCCGACAGAGCGGCTGCGGCTCCGGTGGCATCCATGGTGCGCCCGATCGCCAGGGCTGCACCGATGGCGATCAGCACCTGCCATTGAATGCTTCGCCTCGCCTGGGCTGTGGAAATACAACCCAAAAGCAACATCAGTCCGGCTGCGATCAAACCTGCTGTGAATACGGAAATGCGCGGTACCCAGTCCCATGGAAGGCTTTCCATAGCCAGCACGACGACCAGCCCCACAAGGATAAGGGCTGCGATCCAGGCTTTGTCGTGGCGCGGGGGATCAGAGTTTTCGACTGCGGAGACGAGATAGAAGTCGCGGCTGTCTCGGTGATGATGAAGAAAGCGTGGGTGCGTCTCCAGCAGGAGCGTATCACCGGGATGCAGCACGATATCACCGATCTTGCGGTCAATTCGTTCGCCGTTGCGGTGGACAGCGATGACGGCTGCGTTATAGCGGGTCCGGAAGCGTCCCTCCCGGATGGTTTTGCCCACCAGAGGGCGGGTATTGCTGACGACCGCCTCGACCAGGCAGCGTTGGGGACGCGGATCATCCAGTTTAAAGACCTGATCGGTCGCGGGGAGCAACCCACGAATCTTCTGCAACTCGGTGATGGACTCAACCACCCCTGCGAAGATCAAGCGATCACCGCCGCGCAGCACCTGCTCAGGCCCTACGGCGACGAGGGTATCATCGTCGCGCTGGATTTCCATAAGATAGGCGCCGGGGAGATGCCGCAGGCCGGCTTTCTCGATGGTCTGTCCGTCGATGCTGCTGTTGGGCTGAACCATCATCTCGACGGTGTACTGGCGAGGATCGCTGAGTTGGGCAGAGGCTCCTTCACGATGAGGTAGCAGGAATCGCGAGGTCAGCAGGATGAAGGTGATACCGACGGCTGCAGCCGGTAAGCCGATCGTACCAAGGGTAAACATGCCCAGTGGCTGGAGTGGTGCGTCCGGATCGGTGCGGAGGATATCCAGGATAAAGCCTTGGATAACAAGGTTGGTGCTCGTGCCGATGAGTGTGCACATTCCGCCAAGCACGGCAGCGTAGCTGAGGGGGATAAACAGCTTGGCTGGGCTGATCCCGGTTCGCTTGCACCAGTCGTTAACGATGGGCATGAACATCGCAACAACCGGCGTGTTGTTGAGGAATGCGCTGATGCCTGCAACGGGGAGCATCATACGGACTTGGGCTTGGGGGACGGAAGTGGGCCGACCCAGGAGGCGCTCCGTCACGAGGCGCAGCCCGCCGGTCTGGGTTAATCCGGCTGCCACAATGAACAGAACCCCAACAGCCAGCAATCCCTCATTGCCAAAAGAAGCAGCCAACTCGCGTGGGGCAGGAAAACGGGTGTCGCCAAAGCTGCCCAACGCCATGAACACAGTCATTCCTGCCAGCAGGATCAGATCCGGTCCGGCAAGATTGCGCGCCAGCGCGACGAGCATCAGGCCAACACAAGCTAAGGTAACCCATGCTTCCCAGGACATGGTGTTAAAATACAAATTCGATAGGAAGAGTCTATGATCGGTGTGCCAACCTTTGCCGAGGACTTTCCTTTTCAGGCGCGCCCGATTACCTATGATCGACCATTATGGCAGACTCGCAGACCCATAAATCGCAAATTC
>CAZSJB010000209.1:0-5254 GCA_964606625.1 uncultured Tepidisphaeraceae bacterium
TGGCCAACGGGTTGGGCGCGATCTTCGGAGCCGATCTCCGCTGGATCGGCTGGCTGATCGCCGGCATCCTGGTGTTGGCGATGATCTTCGGGGGCGCGCTGTTGGGCATGAAGTGGGTTCAGCGGAGCATGGCCCGCAAGATGGAGCAGAAGTATGAAGCAAAGCGACAGCGCCAACAGTACGAGTTCGGGCATAACGTCCGGAATCGAGCGGCCGGTTGATCTGAATCCGGCTCATCAACTCGAACTGGAAGCCGACGACGCCCAGGCAGCGATCAAAAACCTCCTCCAGGAGATGCGCCGCCAACTTCAAGCCGGCGCCGACCCCAAACGCCTTACGCGCGAGCATCCCTGGATCGCGGTGGGGACAGCCGCCGTGGCAGGGTTTGTGGGGGCAATGGTGGCCGTTCCTTCCAAGGAGGACGCCGCCCTCAAGCGGCTGGCTCGCATCGAGCGGGCCTTGAACAGCCACTCATCCGCGAATGGCATCAAGGAAGAGGCTGAGGTCGATCATGCATCGACCCTCAGGAAGTTCGCCCTGCGGATGTTCAAGATGATCAAACCGACCCTGCTGGCGAGCATCACCAGCGCCCTGACCGCCAAGGCCAGCCAGTTTTCGTCCATGAACCAGGAACAGGACGGTTTTAGTGGCGAAAATGTCGTGGTGGAAGAACACATCGAACAGCCGCCCCCACCCGAAGCATGACCCATCCCCGTTGCAATCACCGCCGTCCGATAAGATCAACCAAATAGTGCAACTGTAACGCATGTGACGGCTGAAACGATTCAAGCCGCACAAACGCTACAGCCCCACCCGCTCGCCCCAACTTACACATATCGGCGCGATCGGGTGTGCCACTCCAGTTTTTTAGTTGGCCAAAGTGCGCCGGACAGGTAAGCTCGAATGTTCCTGAAATACAGGATCGGATGCGGCGGCTGGTAAGCCATCTCTGTTGATTCCGCCTACTGCCTACCCGGTCACAACTGGATGTTTGCGATGTTCCTTTCGCCCCGCAACTTGGGATACATGCTGCTTCCGCTGTTCGTAGCGGTGGCTCCGACGCCGTCGGCCGTTTCACCCGCAGCCGCGGTGGAAGACGATCCCAACCTCGCGCCTCAAGCCTCCCGGCAGTATGAAGTGCGGCTTCGCAAGCTCCACCTCGTCCGGCCGGATCTTATCCCGTATCCAATCGCTTACGAAGTACACTGCTGAGCTTCATCCCATTGCCTACTATTCAGCATCCCTTCAGGCAAATAAAATCCATCCGTTTTCCTGCAAACTAATCCCCAACACACCCATTTTCGCGCCTTCCGCGGCGAAATGACACGCTTGACTCCGGTTCTTCCCTCGGTTTGTCGGGCTGCGTGCTCCCTAAAACGGCGATCCCTCTGCTTCTGATGCATCATTTTGAGCCCATCGGATGCCTGCGGCGCGGGTTTTGCGAATCCTTCTCTTCCGGCGTAGCCGTGTGGCTGCCCACTTGTTGTTGTAGACGCTGAAAACCCCTCCCCAAAGGAGCGCATCATGAAAAACATCACCCGTATTACCGCATTGGCACTGGCAGTGGGCGGCATTGCCCTTGTCGGCTGTGAAGGGGAAACTGAAGTCCAAACCACCGATACCAGCCGGGAAGTGGAACGTTCCACGGATAACCTCGCCCGCGACATGGAACAGGGCATGGACGAGTTTGGTCGCAATGTCGAAGACACCGGCGAGGCGATCGCCGACGGAACCCGTGACCTGACCGATCGCGCCCGAGAAGCTGGCGCTGAAATGGGAGAGAATGCCCGTGAAGCCGGTGCAGACATGCGCGACGATGCCGGCGAAGCTGCCCGTGCAGCCGAACGTGAAACCCGACAGACAGAACGGGAACTGGGCGATACCGCCGAGCGCGCCACCAATGGCATGGAGCGCGAAGATGACACCCGCACCGCCGTCAACCCGCTGCGCACCGGAAGTGACAGTGACCAGGATGTCCTCGACGCCGGCGGCATCCGCAGCACCGTTGCTTCAGCCACCGAAGCAGCCCTGACCGAGGACGGGTTTGATGATCTGGTCGAACGATTTGTCGATGCCGACCGCAATCGCATCGGTGAGTTCATTCGTGAACGCGACAACTTCGACGACCTGAACCAGAAGGCACAGGCGGTCCGCGATCTGTTCCAGCAGAAGTACGGCGCTGAGTTCGCGATTGACGATGAAAGCGCAGTTTACACTGACCAGTTCGCCACGATTCGCCAGGGCGAAATCGGCCAGGCCCGCCAGGCGGCTGCTTCCGATGACCCTGACGCCAATCGTGAAGAAGGCCGAAACGTCGCCGGCGTGATGATCGCCGAATCTCACGGCTTGCCGCAGCTCACGGTCAACATGATCCACGAGTTCCCTGCCCGCTGGAAAATCGATGTTCCTGACAACATGAGCGGCCAGCACCTGTACAACAATCTCAGCCGCGCGCTGGATGAACTGGCCAGCAACCAGGACCAGTGGCCCGAAGACAAGGCCGACGCCCAGCGCTACATCACCCATCGCCTGATGCTGGCGATCCACGGTGAAAACACCGGCATGGACCAGGGCGGCATGAACTGACCGCCAGAACAAAACGACTTGCTTCCTCCTCCGCCGGATGCGGCCTCCTCCCCGTGTCCGGCGGTCTTTTGTAATTAAATCACCTGGCCCAGGACTCCCCTCAGCACCTCAGATTCCTCCTCCGGAAAGAAATCCCATGGTGCATCGTTAAACGGATGACCCGCCATGCCGAACGGTGCGAACCCCATATTGTAGCCATAGAGACTGGCTCCTGCAGTGCCGGTCACAAGATGGGCTCGGCTCAGGGGCTGTGTCTGGGCCCGTCCTTCCGGTGCTACAGCGCGAATCCAGTAGTCACCGGTCGCGGGCGCACTTAGGAAGTAGTTGCCGGCTGCGTTGCTGAAAACGAAGTTTTCACCCTCGTCATACTGACCGTTGTTGTTGGCATCGAGATAAACCCGCACCCCCGCCACGCCCGACTCTTCCGGATCGCGCCGGCTATTGACATTGGCATCGGTGTAGATGATTCCGCTCACCAGCGCTCGCTGTGTCAGACCGAAGTTACGCTCGATCCCTCCCTTGGCCATCATCCCCAACTCATAACCTCGATTGCCCAATGTCAACCGATGGCCAGCCGGCGCCAGCACCCGCAAGGTGTATTTCTCAGCCACCACCTCCTCGAATGCGTAGGCGCCATTGGCGTCGGTCATCGTCAGCGGCTCACCCGGATCCAGCACACCGTTCTGATTCAAATCGATATACACGACCTGCGCGGGGTAGCCGGCTTCGCCATCGTCGCGCACAAAGTTTCCATTTGTATCACTGAAGACAGTCCCCTGGATTCGTCCACCCAAGGCCGGCGCCACGCCGAAATTGCGGCCATACAGACTGGCGCCGGACTCACCGGTCACGAGATGTGGCCCGGCAGCCGGTTGAGTCTGAGTCTGTCCATTGGGCACAACAACTCGGATGCGATAGCTGCCGCTGGCGGGGGCACTCAGAAAGTAGTTGCCGGCAGCATTGGTGAGGACGAAGTTCTCGCCGACGTCATACTGCCCGTTGTTGTTGGCATCGAGGTAGACCCGCACTCCCACCAGACCGATTTCCGCCGGGCCGCGCTGGCGATTGCGATCGGCATCCTCGAAGACAATCCCACTGACCAGCGCCCGTTTGGTCACCCCAAAATCGCGAACAGCGGTCTGCCCTTCGGCCAATTGAACCGCGAATCCCAGGTGCCCCAGCGTCCGCCGCTCGCCCGCCGGCACAGCGAGGCGGACGTGATAGGATCCGGGCGTCAGATCCTCGAATGCATAGGTGCCGGCGGCATCCGTTACCACTGTCGGTTCGTGCGCGCTCAGCACGCCATCATTATTCAAATCCAGATAGACGCTCAGCCCGGCGCGACCTTCTTCCCCATCACCCCGCACAAAGTTGCCGTTGAGATCATTGAAGACGGTGCCGGTGATACGGCCGAGCAATTGCGGACGGCTGAGTACTGTAAAAACACCGGTCTGATATCCCCCATTACCAATCAGGTAGTAGCTCGCTGTTGTATCGGAATGAAACGTCAGCGTTTGTGATGCCCCAATACCCGTAAACGAATCTTTGAAAACAAAGGTGGCTGTATGATCGCCGGTGCGCGTATAGATGTAAGTGCCGGAACTGTTAGCAATGCCCGGTCCACCGATCAATTGATAGGTGTTACCGGTTTTTGACAGATGAACCTGGTACGAGCCTGAATCGGCGAATGGACTGGATCCGTCATGGATGACAGCCGATAACACCCATCCCGCAATCGACTCCGGTGCCCATCCCGACAGCATCTGTCGGCCCTCGAGCGATTCCATCACAACCTGTTTCACGCATATTCCCACAGCGCATCCCCTTTCGGAATGGAAAACAGCGCCGCCTGCACTGGGCGTCGCTTTCTTCTCTCAATCGTCAAAACATCCTTTTCATCGCGTCACAATCTATTTTCAATCCCCCAATGCGAAAATACCCACTCATTCAGGGCATAGACCGAAGCAGCACCGATCACAATCGTGGCAGCCGTCCACACGGCGAATCCGGGCCAAGGCACATCCATCGTTCACTCCATCAAAGTGCGTGACAGGACACGTCCGATCCCCTCAC
The DNA here is from genome assembly GCA_964606625.1 of uncultured Tepidisphaeraceae bacterium. Taxonomy (GTDB): domain Bacteria; phylum Planctomycetota; class Phycisphaerae; order Tepidisphaerales; family Tepidisphaeraceae; genus CALEKX01. Next base: position 4,660 of record CAZSJB010000209.1, read on the forward strand.
AGCACTGCCCCGGAGAATTGATCCTTCCCTATCCATTGCCTGGAATGCGTATCAGATACTGGTAGTGCGAACTTGCTTTGATCGATAGACTGATTGTCCGGCTGCATTGGTATGAACAACGGAGACGATGGCAGATGAAACGCATGATTCAATCTTCTTTGCGACTGGTGCTGGGAGTGGTACTGCTGGCGGGAATGGTCGGCTGTACGACGGATCGGGCGGTTATTTCGCAGGCACAGCAGTTCCACAGCAGCCTCGAGCCGGCTGTCATCACGGACCCTGTGCTCAACGACTATATCCAGCAAGCGGGCAATCGAATCATCCGTGCAGCCCAGGAGTACTACCTGCAGGAAGGGGATGATGGTGAAGATCGCTCGTGGATGTTCTCCGAAGGAATGCAGTTTCACCTGGTGAACTCCGATACGATCAATGCCTTCACCACGGGCGGCAATCATATGTATGTCTACACCGGCCTGTTCAACATGGCGGAAACCGAAGATGAACTGGCCGCGGTGATGGCACATGAGTTTGCGCATGTGTATGGCCGGCACGTGCAGCGGGGGATGGATCGCCAGTATGGTGTACTGGGCACGGC
>CAZSJB010000209.1:5264-5938 GCA_964606625.1 uncultured Tepidisphaeraceae bacterium
GGTGGCTGGGTATCTCGCTGGGGGCGATGATCGGGGGATGGAATACGCCGGGTATGGCGCCGCCGCCGGGCTGATCACCGGCCAGCTCGTGGGAATGGGATTCACGCGCAAGGACGAAGCCGAAGCCGATGCGCTGGGATTCGAGTTTTACGTCCGCGCCGGCTGGGATCCGGACCGGTTCGCTGATTTCTTCCAGCGGATGATTGACAACGGCTATGACCGGGGCGGTGCATTCAATGAATACCTGAGCGATCATCCCAGCCTCTCCAGCCGCGTGGAGGCTGCCAACGCCCGAGCCGCCCGGATTCCGCCCAATGTGCGCCAGCAGCTTCGCCGCCCGCCCGTCGCCACGCCCGAGGAGTTCCGCCGGCTTCAAGAACGAGCCAAGCAGGTCAGCGCCGCCATGCCGCAGGATCACACGCTGGCAGCCTCCAGCGATCTGCTCCAGGCATTGCCGCGCTCCTGCCTGACGCCCGCCATCACCCCCGAGCAACAACAAGCCGCCGAACGCCTCGAGCAGCGCGTTGCCGAAAAGCAGAAGACCGAATAAACGGACGCTGAATCCGAAAAACTAAAGATCACAACAGGCGATCGCCCTTGCCGCGGGGGATGAGGGCGAGGATTTTTTCGATGATCTGATCGACGCTGATCCCTTCGGCTTCGGCGTTGAAGCT
>CAZSJB010000210.1:0-5931 GCA_964606625.1 uncultured Tepidisphaeraceae bacterium
TGCAACGACAGGCCTTCCTGATATCCCTCCAGGATGGCGGCGCGCTCCTGTTCAGTGAGCGGTTTACCGGCGTGTGGGAAGATCGCCTGATCGGGATGCTCCTCATCATGCTTACGGATGGTATGCAGAATGGTGACCGGCGAACGGTTGAGTTTGCGACCAATGCGGCGGGCAATCTCATTGCGGCAGCAACAGCATTGGGTTGCCAGCCGGCGAGCACGACGGAGGATTTCCTGGCGCTCCGCTTCATCGACCTGCGAAAAGTTGCCACTACGCTGGACCTGATCCTGATGAGCAGCGAAAAATCGTTCGACACTACGGACCAGAAATCCCAGGCGGCGCTTGCCATCCGGGAAGATGAACCGGCGGGCCGGCAACCCCTTGCGGCGCCACCGCTGGATGGTTTTGCTGGTAACGTTAAACCGCTCGCAGACGTCATCAATCTGCAAAACCGGCTCGGATAGATCCGTGGTAGCCAGATCCAGCGAATCACTGACCTGCTCGATCAGCAAACCCAGATCATGCTGCAAAGCCAGACCTGTCAATAAATCGTCGCTGGTGGTCTTGGGCCGGTATCCGGTGATGCGGAAGGTGATGAAATCGAGCGGATAGGCCTTGGCGGGATCGATTTGGAACAGCAGTTCCTCGGCTGCATCCAGTTGCGCAGCCCGCGTGTCGTGCGGCGTAAAGCGCATCTGGGCGGCCAGTTCGGCAATGCTGTCGATCCGAAACTTTGCCATGGCATTCTAATTATCCGCTGGCAGAGACTTACGGTCAATCATTATCTGGACTGGCTGAGGGCTGCTGTAATGGGGGTTCGATGTGGGTTTTGTGGATGTATGGATGTTTACGCCGATTTTTGACCGACTGAACGGGTCGGGATAAGATGACGCCCACCGCCGGAGGAGTGGCAGAGCGGTTGATTGCGCCGGTCTTGAAAACCGGTGATGGGTAACTCCCATCCGTGGGTTCGAATCCCACCTCCTCCGTTTTAACTGCCAAGAATACGGATGGGGGGAAGAGGCGGTGGGTCAGCATGCGCATTTCATGGATGATTTGGCTGAGCTGCACGATCCTGGGGACGGGGTGCGGAGAAGAATCCCCCGCTTTACCGGAACTGTCGCCTGAAGTCGATACCGTCGCTGAGGCCGAACCAGCCTTGGAAGGCCCCTCCACCGCAGCCAAAGTTGAGGCAGGAGCTATTTCCATCGATGAGCGAACCTATCTGTTTCCACCGGCGGTGCTAATTGCCGAGCCGGCGGAAGAAGGGCTGTTGCTGCAGTTGACAGGCAGCGAAGATTCCGAAGATCAGACGGGCAACACCTTGCTGCTGGACATGCAGATCCCAGCCGAATCCCTGGCTGAACTCCGTGAATATCCTTGGGTGTTTCGCACCTCAGAAGATACCTGGACAGACACTCCCCAGGGGCTGACGATCGAAGAAGAAGGATGGGTGCTGCGGCCGTATGCCGTGACCGTCGAGTTCATGCCGGATGAACAGGAGCTGTCTGTGATAACTATCCGCCTCTCGGGGGTATTTCTCCTGTTCGATCTCAACGCACCACCCGATGCGCCGGGGCAGCGGGTGGAGGTGTCCGGGCAATTCCCAGCCGGGGTCATGGTGCGAAACCGATAAGCGGTACGCCAACGACTGCACCATCTGCTTTGTTGAATCCTTGGCGATCCGTAACCGTTCCCCCCCAGCCTATTTCTTTGGAGGAGTACGCTTGCTGCGGGGAGCAGCTTTTTTCGTTGTGCGTGTCGTTTTCTTCCGGATGGTTTTGCGCGCGGGTGGCTGGGCGCCGGCTTCGACGATGGCGTCTTCCTCGCGCTTATCTCCACGGCCGCGAAGGATCAGCCGAATCGGCACTTCCGGGAAGGGCAGCAGCTCGCGGAACCGGTTGAGCATGAATCGCTGGTAATTTTCATTGACCCACGCCGGATTGTTGACAAACAGCACAATTGTCGGCGGAGCCACGCCGGTCTGCGTGGCGTAAAGCACCTTGACGCGCTGCCCGCGCGGGGTGCTGGGGGTCTGCTCCGCGAAGATCTGCTCGATTGCCTGATTAAGCTGCGACGTACTGACGCGATGGGTCGCCTGCTTGAACAGATGTTGCGCCAGATCCAGTACCGCCTGCACTTTGCGGCCTTCCTTGGCGGTGATGAAGATCAACGGGGCATAATCGAGATGCCGCAGTTCCTGATCGATGTATTCCTCAAACTCCTCAGCCAGCAACTCCGGGCTGAAGCCCATGTTTTTCTCTTCAGCCTGCCGACGCGCGTTTTCCAGCACCAGATCCCACTTGTTAATCACGAGGATGACGGGTTTTTGCTGCTCGGCGATATAGGCTGACAGTTTCTTGTCAGGCTCACTGATCGGCACGGTGCCGTCAATCAGCATCAGCACGACATCCGCGCGGCGGATCGAGCGCTGAGCACGATGAAAGCTGTAGAACTCGATGTCGTTGGTGACCATGTGGCGTTTCTTGCGCACGCCGGCGGTGTCGATGACGGTAAGGGTCTTGCCGTCTTTCTCGAAGCGCACGTCGACGCTGTCGCGGGTCGTGCCGGGAACTTCGCTGACAATGACGCGATCACCGTGGCCTTCGTAGATCTCGGCGATGGCGTTGACCAGCGTGCTCTTGCCGGCGTTGCGCTTGCCGACGATGGCCATAAGCATCTCCGGCTCGGGAATCTCGGTAGGGGCATTAGACAGATCGAGCTCCCGACGGATGGCATGCAACACTTCGTCAATGCGCCGGTCGTTGAGCGCGGAAATGCCAATGGGTGTACCAAATCCCAGGCGGGCAAACTCGCCAAGGGCGACATCGGCCTTGGGGCCGTCGGCTTTGTTGGCAAGGATGACGGTCTTAAGGCCCTGGCGGCGCAGCAGGGCGGCGATCTCTTCGTCGGCTGCGGTCAGCCCTGCCTGCACGTCCACGACAAACAGGCACAAATCCGCCCGCGCCATCGCCTGTTCGATCTGATGACGGATGTGTTCCGTCAGGGCATCCGGATCGACAAATCCATATCCGCCCGTATCCACGAGCTCGACGTAGCGATCTGGTAAATCCTTGCCCATCGGGATCTTAAGATGGGTGGAGATCTGATCGCGGGTAACACCGGGCATATCCTGGACGATGCTGATCCGCAGTCCGACCAGGGCATTCAGCAGCGATGATTTGCCGACATTGGGTCGGCCGACAATGGCAACTACAGGGGCTTTCATCGGGTGTGATTGTGGTCTCTACGACCGATCTTGTCACGGGGGACGCCAAAAGTCTGCCGGGGGCGTTCCATGAGACTCTCCTGAAAATCAAATCACTTTATGCCGGCAGTTTGGCGTTGGCCTGTCTGTTCCGTATCATCCCACCCCAATGTCAGAAGCATTTTCCGATCGTCTTCTTGCTGCCATCGAGACCAAAGGCTCACCCATCTGCGTGGGGATCGACCCCATGGTCGAGCTGATCCCCGATGCCGTCACCGACGGCCGGCATCTCCAGCAACGCGATAACCTGCCTATCTGTGTCGATGCGCTGTTCGAGTTCAGCATGACGATTCTGAAACTCGTGGCCCCGCTGGTCCCGGCAGTGAAATTCCAGTCCGCCTATTTTGAGCGATACCTGTGGGAGGGTGTGGAAGCCTATTACAGCCTGGTGCAGGAAGCGCGGGAAATGGGGTTGATTGTCATTGGTGATATCAAGCGGGGCGATATTGGATCGACCTCGGCTGCCTACGCCAAGGCCCATCTCGCCGAACCGAGCTTTGACGATATGGAAGATGTGCTCGTGCCCGACGCCGTCACCATCAACCCGATGCTCGGTATCGACGCGATCCAACCGTTCATCGACACCGCCAATGAATACCAGAAGGGGCTGTTCGTGCTGGTGCGCACCAGCAATCCCGGCAGCGCCGAATTGCAAGATGTCAAGTTGGCTGACGGACGTACCTGGAGCGAAATGCTCGCCGAACGCATTGCACAGGTTGCCGATCAGCCGGCCTTCATGGGCAGCCAAGGATACAGTTCGATCGGAGCTGTGGTCGGAGCGACCCAGACGCACACCATCCAGAGCATGCGCCAACGGATGCCCAAATCGTTCTTTTTGCTGCCCGGTTATGGCACCCAGGGTGCCACAGCCGAAATGACCCGCGCCGCGTTTGATCCGCAGGGCCGCGGCGCCCTGGTCTCCGCTTCTCGAAGTATTCTCTACGCCCATCGCGATCCGCAGCATCCCGCCAAGCACGGTGATGACTGGCAGGCCTGCGTCGTCGCAGCCGTTGAGGCGATGCGGGAAGACCTTAAAAACGTACTGGGCAAATAAGCCCCATAGACACGAAACACGAAGGTGCAGATCTGCCCACGGCAGGCCCTCGCTTCGCCTGATTTACGGTTCGGGTTTAAGGGTCAGGCTGGGTGGATCTGTTCAGTTCCCACATGCCAGGCGCCGGGGCTGGTGCCGAGGAACGCTTCTGGCTGTAAGCCGGTCTTTTGCTTGTACTGCTCGAGGATTTCGGCGATGGCGGTGTCGGCCTTTTCGGTCTGATTGGCCAAGACGGCGACGGTGCCACCGCTGCCGCCGCCAGTGATCTTGGCGCCGTACAGGCCGGCTTTCTCATACTGACGCACCAGATCCACCAGCAGATCACATTCTTCGGCGCCCAGCCGGGCATCTTCGCGGTAAGCGACATGGCTGGCATACATGAGGTGGCCGGCTTTATCCAGCAGGACCGATCGCTCAGCCGTGTGGGGTGGGGTCTGGTTGGCTTGCTCGAGGAACTCCACAAAATTGCGGATGCGCCGCGATTCAAAGACGTGATGATCGGTCGCTCCCAGGACGTGATAAGTCTGATCGGGATCTACGCTTGTCACCGAATCACTGGTCGTCCCGTACTGCTGCAAAAAGTCACTTCCCTTCATTTCCTCAGGAAGGAACTGGCGGAAGTATTTCTTGTAGTCTTCCAGCAGCAGGTTCGCCAGGTAGCCGCGCATCGGGTCGGCGATGAGTTCGCGGCCGGCTTGGACGCCCATCTCCCGCATTTTCTCCAGGATGATTTTATGGCCCATGAACGCAGCACAACGCGTGCGCCCGTACATCCCGCCACCCACGCTGTGCCGGACGTTGGAATTGATGCCCAGTACGCGGATGCCCTGGGGGAGGGTCAGCGGCGGCTGAAGCTCATGCGGCTGACAGACCATCCGCAACAACTTGCCCGGCTGACCGTAGCAGCTTGTCACCTGATCCATAATCCCGCATGGAGCGCCAACCACATGGTTTTCTACCTGTTGGCATAGCCGCGCCAGTCGCATGGGATCTACGGTGTTGTCCTCGCCGGTTTCGGAGCGCCGAATACCATAGTGATCCAGCAGATTGATCATCGTCGCCACTTCGATGGCGGCACTGGAGCTGACACCTGCACCCAGCGGTACCGTGCTGTGGAGCGCCAGATTCACCCCGCGCAGCGACGGATCGGTCAGATCCAGCAGCTTCTGGTCGTGCAGGATGGCCAGGCAGCCCACCAGGTACGCGGCCCAGCGCCGCCCCGGTTCGGCAAACTCACGTTGAAGCTGCTTGATGCTGGCCCCAGCCAGGGCATTAAGGTTGATGCGCAGCGTAAAGGGCTGATGTTCGTCGTAGAGATTAAAGCTGAAGACCTGGACTTCGCGATCATCACGGGATTGAAGGGCAACGGCTGCCGCCCGATCGAGCGTGGCTTCACAGACCAGGGCGCCGGTGTAGTCGGCGATGCCACCCATGACGTCGAGGCGTCCGGGGGCGCGGCTGATGCGCATGGGATGGGTGGGATCAAAACTGGCAGCCAGCTCCGCGCGAATTCGCCGCAGGAGAGTGGGAACCGGTTCAAGATCCCGCAGGCTCGGTTTCACTGGATTGGGTGGAGGGGTTGCCGACATCAGTTTCGCGGGATACGGGA
>CAZSJB010000211.1:0-5893 GCA_964606625.1 uncultured Tepidisphaeraceae bacterium
TTCCTGCCAGGGCGTCGAGCAAATCCAACACCAGGCCGGCAGCGGGGGCGTAGAGAGGGTGGCGGTGCGAGGCCTCGATCCGGCTTCCGCGGCGGATTTCCAGGAACCAGTCAGGTGGGGAGAAGGTCTGGAGATCCACCGGCTCACGCAACTCGGTGGCGAACTTCATGCGCAGGCGGCGTAGCGCGTAAAGGCGGTTTTCCTTCAGTGAGCGCGATTCCGTGGCAGTAGCCATCAGCCCGGTGGGTTCATGGACGAGACGGACGGCATTGGAGGTCTTCTGGCGTTTCTGACCGCCGGGTCCGCCTGAGCGGTAGGTGTCGACGCGGCATTGCGCCAGGAGTTGCTCGTCAGTAAGAAAGCGGGGAGACATTGGACACTGAGTTGACGATGACCCCTATTCGTTGATTGGGTTCAGTTGACCACGTTGATCGGCGACCCTGTGATAAACGCCTGGATGTTGACGATCGCTTGGTCGAGCAGCCGCTGTCGCGCAGCGCGTGTCGCCCAAGCGAAGTGGGGCGTGATATAGCAGTTGCGCGCTGACAGCAGCGGATTATCCGCATGAGGCGGCTCCACGGACAGGACATCCAAGCCTGCGCCGGCGAGTCGACCGTTATTCAGCGCATCGGCGAGGGCTGGCTCGTCGATCAGGGGGCCGCGGCTGGTATTGAGAAGAAATGCGGTGGGTTTCATAGTGGCCAGGCGCTGTGCGTTGACAATGTGATGGGTCTGATCGGTCAGCGGCGCGTGTAATGTCAGGACATCTGTCTCGGTAAACAGCTCATCCAGTGACACTGCCTGAACACCCTCAAAGGTTCTTCCGGAGCGAGAATGTGCGATTACCCGCATGTCCATTGCCTGTGCAATGCGGGCCACCGCACTGCCGATTGCACCCAATCCCAAAATGCCCATCGTCAATCCCGACAATTCAACCAAAGGGCGTTCCCAGTAGCAGAAATCGGCATTGGTTGCCCATTTGCCGTGACGGACGCTCTGGCTGTGATGGCCCACATGATGTGTCAGTTCCAACAGCAGGGCGAAGGTGAGCTGTGCGACGGAAGGCGTGCTGTACGCGGGGACATTGGTCACGATGATCCCACGTTCCCCAGCAGCATTGATATCGACGACGTTGTAGCCTGTTGCCAGAACACCAATATATCGTACGGCGGGCAATTGGTGGATAACCTCCGCCGGGAGCAGTGCTTTATTCGTCAGGACAATCTGGGCATCGCCAATCCGCTCGACGACCTGGTGCGGAGGCGTGCGGTCATAAATGCGACACTCACCGATCGATTCCAGATCTGCCCAGTCAAGATCGCCGGGATTCAGCGTATATCCGTCGAGTACTACCAGTTTCATTGATTGTGCCTCTGATTGTCGTTGAACAGATTGGTAAAAATGGGTTGCCTGCCTCAAGGCGGCAGTATAACGAGCAAATTGAACCGTGTGAGAATAGCTGAAGTCCAGCGGTATTGTGTGGTATTCACAACGCCCGCAAAATCGCTTATAGAAGGAGCTGCATTGAAACGCCCCAATATTCTGTATCTGCATTCACACGATACCGGCCGATACATTCAGCCGTATGGATACGCTGTGCCCACGCCCAATCTCCAGAAGCTGGCTGAGCAGAGCGTGCTATTTCGCCAGGCGTTTTGTGCCAACCCCACCTGTTCGCCCAGCCGGGCGGCGCTGTTGACGGGGCAGTGTGCGCACAGCAGTGGCATGCTGGGGCTGGCGCATCGGGGCTTCCGATTAAGCGATTATTCCCAGCATCTGGTCAACGTGCTCCGGGAGCGCGGCGGGTATCGCTCGATCCTCTGTGGGATTCAGCACGAAGCGCATGGGCCGGAGGCGGCGACGCGGATCATCGGCTATGACCAGGAACTGGCCTCGGACAGCCGCAACTGCGGGGAGGTGGTGGCCGATTTCCTGGCCACCAGGCCGGCTGAGCCTTTTTTCCTGTCGGTTGGATTTTTCCAGACCCACCGCAAGTTCCCCGAGCCGGCGTGTGATGAGCCCTTGACCGATCCGCGTTATGTCCGTCCGCCGGCGACGCTGCCGGACACGCCGCAGACGCGCGCCGACATGGCGGCTTACAATACAATGGCGCGCGATCTCGACCGGCAGTATGGATTGATTCTCGATGCCCTGGACCGCACAGGCCTGGCGGAGAACACGATTGTCCTCTGCACGACCGACCACGGTGTTGCCTTCCCGTATGCCAAGTGCAACCTGACGGATCATGGTATCGGTGTGCTGATGATGTTGCGCGGGCCGGAGCTCCGCGCGGGGCAGGTGATTGATGCGATGGTATCGCAGGTCGACGTCTTCCCGACGCTGTGTGAGATGATCGGTATTGACAAGCCGGCGTGGCTGGAGGGGCGGTCGGTGATGCCGCTGCTGCGCGGCGAGCGCGACACGATTCGCGAGGAGGTCTTTGCCGAGGTCAACTATCACGCCGCGTACGAGCCAATGCGCGCAGTGCGGACAACGCGTTACAAGTACATTCGGCGTTACGACGACCGCGATCGGCCCGTCCTGCCCAACTGGGATGACGGCCCGAGCAAGTCGTACGTCTACGAGGCTGGCTGTCACGAGCGCAGGGTGGAGCAGGAATATCTGTACGACCTGCTGTTCGACCCGCATGAGACGCATAACCTGGTAGCGGATCCATCCCTTCAGTCGATTCTCAACGACCTGCGCTCGCGCCTGGATCGATGGATGCAGGACACCAACGATCCGCTCCTCGCCGGCCCCATTCCACTGCCGCCCGGTGGGATTGTCACGTCGCAGGATGCGTACTCCCCGGATCCCAATGCCACAAGCAAGGCCTGAAGTTCGGCGCCGTCAGTGATCAGCCTGCTCACGCGGTCATTTTGCCCGCCGATCCTCCGTTGTATGATGGCCCCAACTATGGTCGACAAAAGCTTTGCCAAATGGTGGACAAGCCGCGTGCTTCCGTATCGAGACGTCGCCCCCGAAAAGCTCGCAGCCGAGCGCGAGGCGATGGAGAAGCAGAACGAGTACAATCAGAACTATGCTGATTTTTTAAACAATGCTGTTTTGCCCGCGATTGACGAGCTTGTCGAGTTGCTGCGCAGCCAGCGGATCGTTCATCGCGTGAGCACCTGGGGCAACCAGCTCGCCATCCGCATCCATCTCACCTGGCGATGGGGTGAACTGGTCATCATGCAAAGCCATGAAGATGCCGTTACCTTCGAGCACCACATCATCACCGAGGGCGAAAAACGCGGTGAGGACAGCGCCGAAGATCATTCCCATCAGTACGACCTGCGTGATGCGCTTCCGCCTATGATCGCGCGACAGGAGCTACAGTTTTTCCTGGGGCGCTTGGCACAGGATCTGGTCGAGCCGGATCCGGGACCGGAGCTGCCGCCCGACATCGACCCCGAAGAAGCGTAAATCAGGTAGGGGTGTACTGGGGCTGAGAGGGAAGCACATAATCCACCAGTTTCAGCCGGCGTCCCAGCGTGTGCTGAATATGGGCAGCCAGAATGCGATTGAGCGGATCGGTCTGATGGCGTGTGAGTTGTGGCAGGCGCTGGATCGTGCCTTGCTGACGGGGAAGTCGCAATAGCGTCTGCATCAACCGCAGCAGGCGCGGATCCAGGCTGAGTCGATCATGAATGACGGATTCACAATTTCGGCAGATCACGCCGCTGCGTGCCGGTGAAAACCCGCCGGCAGCTCCATTGTCGATCACCTGGCCGCAGGCTATGCAGGCGTTCAGTTCCGGTAGATACCCTCCCTCGCGCAACAGCTCCAATTCGAAAGCGAGGAACATCTCTTCACGGCGCGGTGTAGCCAGGGCCTTGAGGGTTTGCTCAAAGCGATCAAACAGATTGGGATGCGGATCGTGGGCTTCAAACAGAACGCTGATCAACTCAGCGGCATAGAGTGCGAGGTAGATGCTTCGCAAGTCCTTTCGAAGCTCCAGGTGTCCGTCGAAGAGGCGCCATTCGGTAAGTGTCTGAAGTTCACGGCTGGGCTCGTATGTGAAAACGGCCTGCCCCTTGTCCAGCAGGTCAATGCCGCCGTCAAACTTACTGGCGCCGGCCTTGGTACGGCGATGCGCGCCCTTGGCCATGACACGCACCAACCCGTGCTCGCGCCCAAAGAGCGTGAGTATCTGCGAAGTCTCGCTGTACTCGAACTTGCGGAGACAAATACACCGATCGCGCGCCAGCGCCATAGGTGTGATTATAGGCGTAATTCCTGGATAGCGTCAGGTCCGCCGGCGCCGTAGCAGCAATCCAGCCAGACCGACAAGTACCGTGGCTGTGGCGGGCTCGGGGATAAGAGGATTCAGCCGCAGGCCCAGCGTGCCATCAACTTCATCAAAGACGATCATATCCCAGGGTGAAGGAGCGGCATCGAGAAAGGTCATATCCTCGAACCATGTGCTGGCAACCAGGAAGTTCATGCCCAGCAGCCCATCGAGAATGATCGGATCAGGATCGCCTTCATACGCCGGCAGGGCGATATCGAGGATATAGACCGGCGCGCCGACGAAGTTGATATCCATTTCATCGGGATCTCCTCCTGTCAGCGCGGTTCCCTCGATCGTCCGCAGCAGCATTTCATCAAGATAGAAGCCCGGAATGGTCTTCTGGCCGCCCACGCCCATCACCGTAGCGGTAAACTGCACCTGCCCGGGAGCCAGCCCGTGGATGACCGGCCCGTTGGCTGTCTCTTCGACGATAAGGCCCAGGTCAGCGGCGATACGGGTAGAGATCGCGCTGAGACTGGCGCCTGTATCCAGCAGAAGGCTGCCCGTGGTAGTCCGGCCATTATAAGTGAACTCTACCGGCGGAGCGGATTGGTCCGTTCCGAGTTCGGGCGACGGAGCCGGCCCTATAAATGGGTTATGCGCCAGGGTTGGACCAGGAGCGCGCTCCGGGGTGGTCGTGGTGAATGCATCAAAGGTGCCGTAGGCGAGCTTGATTGTCCGGTCGGTCTGGGGAATCTGCGGATTGTTTTGGTCCGGAGCAGGCTTGTCGTACAGATGTGTACGCATGGTGATCTCAGCCAGGTCATCCAGGTCGATGTCGCCATTAAGGAATCCCACCGCAGCGTTTACCGGCTTGGGATCCATCACCACAACCTTGCCCTGCATGGCAGGCATGCCGACAACGTTCAACCGCTGGAGGATGATCTGGATCGGGTCCAGGTTATCGATTGGAGGTGTGCCGATCTGCACCCGCGCCTCCTCCAGAGACTGGTTGAACACCTGCGGGTCATAGGTCAGAAAGTCGGTTTCGGCGGCATAGGGAGCGAATCGCAGCGTCATCGTTTCGGAGACCCTGAAGAACTCCGAGCCGCCCACCCCCACATCCCCGAACATGACGGGTTCTCCGTTATACTTAGCCTGCGGAATGCTCAGCCACTCCGCCCACAGGCTGCTGACAAGGACACCGCTGGCGCCGGTATCCAGGAAAGCGTCCATTCCATAGAAGAAATCATCCAAAACGTGTTGGATTTTTCCATTGATCTCCACGGCAACGTAGATTCGTGGCTGATCAAATGCGGCAGGCAGGATCCCTTGGATATCAATTGCATGGACGGCACTCGGGAGGAGCAAACCTCCAACGGTTGCCAGCAGCGCTCCGGGATAACGGTTCCCCCCGTGAACGGTGCGAATCATGGTGTCTCCTCGGATTTGGACTCTGCGAACGCTGCCATCTTAAACCATTTGGCTGAAATGCTGCCAGATAAATCTGTCGCACCCAGCAATAACACGTCTCGGGGATGGGTTGCGATAGGACAGACCCCAGACTATGATTTACCACTTCCCCCAACGGGCACCTGTTGGATGAGCCGGTAGCTCAGTTGGTAGAGCACCTGACTTTTAATCAGGTGGTCCTGGGTT
>CAZSJB010000212.1:0-5874 GCA_964606625.1 uncultured Tepidisphaeraceae bacterium
GTGTAGTCGTTGACACCGTTTTTGATGGAGACCTCGATATAGCCGTTGTTGTTGGTGATGCTTTCGATATTGGGATCCTGGCTGAGCAGCGCAGCGGCGGCGGTCTGGTTGTCGGCCACGCCGACATGCACGACCGTGCTAACCCGCGCCTGTCGGACGATGTCTGTCCAAGGGCCGGAGTACAGCAGCTCTCCCTGCTCGATGATGCCGACCTTATTACACAGATCCTGCAGTTCCGGCAGGATGTGAGACGAAATCAGGATCGTCTTGCCCATGCGCTGCAATTCCTTGAGCAGTTCGCGCATCTCGATGCGGGCGCGAGGGTCAAGGTTACCGGCTGGCTCGTCCAGCAGCAGCACCTTGGGATCATGCAACAGCACCCGCGCGATGCTCAGCCGCTGCTTCATCCCGCGCGACAACCCATCCACTGGCGCATCGTGCTTGTAGCCCAGGTCGGTCAGCTCCAGCACATCATTAACGACTTTCTCCCGCGCACTACCGTTGATGTTGTATGCAGCCGCGAAAAACTCCAGGTACTCCCGCACCACCATATCTTCATACGCGCCGAAATAGTCCGGCACGTACCCGATCAACGGGCGGATCTGACGCGACTGATAGCCGATCACATAGTCACAGATGCGCGCTTCCCCCCACGTCGGCTGGAGCAGGGTTGCCAGGATCTTGATGGTGGTGCTCTTGCCGGCGCCGTTGGGACCGATGAACCCGTAGCAATCCCCCTCTTCAATCTCCAGATTCAGGTTGGACAGCGCCACCAGCGAACCGTAGCGCTTTGTGAGATTGACTGTCTTGATCACTACCGCCATGGCTGATTACTCCACCTCATACTGCCCGGATTGGTCTTCCTCAGCAGGCTGGGTAGTTGCCTGGGCTGACAGAACTGACCGGTCGATCGGCACAACCGCCTGGTAAATGATGTCCCCTTCACCAGCCACTGCCTCGCCCTCGACATGCAGCGGCATCGGAAGTGGGACGCTTTGTGCCACCGCAACAATCGCAAGCTGACCGGCTGCCACGACGTTGCTCATATCCAGTTCGCGTGCATCGCGCCGCAGGATCTCGGATCGGCCGCGACGCTCATCCGCCCGTGTCGGAATCAGCCGGTCATACAGCGACAGCAGTACCATCGATCGCCGGTAGCCGTCGCCGGAATCATCCAGCGTGTAATTACTGAACGATGCGGTCATACCATCAAACAGGTATTCGGCTGTCCATCCCAGGGGAGCCCCTGAACGCGACTGGAGCAGATCGGCAATCGGCTGGCCCTGGCCGGGAACCGCCATGCGCTGTAGCTGCCGACCGACAACATGCCATTGCGGAAAATCCGCCTGAAGATCGATGGTCTGGCCGCTTTCCCAGGAAGGAATATAGCACAAGGCATCATTGCCCATCGCATCCATAAAGGCCAGGTACACATGCCGCAGTGTATGCGGGGTGTTGTTAGTGAGTTGACCTTCCAGTGCACATCGGCCCAGGTTGCTTCCTTCACGCAGCTTGACCTGGCCGGTGATTTGCGAGCGGGTATACCCAATCCACTTGGCTTCAATTTTCTTGAGTGTGCTGCGGAAGGGAATATAGATGCGTGGCGATTCGATGCGTGCCACATCCGGTACGGGCACTTCATAGGTCAGCACAGCCGTGAAGGCGACCTGCCGGTCGATATGCTGCGGATGCATCGAATACGGAGTGATGTAGCTGAGGGCGCCGGCCGCGGTGTCCTGCAGTTCGATCTCCTGACGACCGTCGTCAGGAATGTACAACCCGATGCGACTGTGAATAACAGCAGGATCGCTCTGCGTCAGACGGACCACGCTCACATGCTTTACCTGCGGATCGCCGCGCAACACCAGTTCCACGACACCGGCTGTCAGCGCCGTCGCCACCATCGCAGCCGCGCCAAATGCGAACCAGCTCAGGTGGGACTGCTTTCTTGCCGCCAACACCACAAAGGAAACCGGTCCGGCGATGACCCAGTAGGCGATAAAGAAAAACACCACCAGCAGCACCAGCCCCGCCCCGCGCTCACCGTGCTCCATTCCCGTAAGCAGCGCCGGACCGACATCCACACCTGATGCGCTATCGTACTGACGGCGGGCAATCTCGTTTCGGTCCCGGTTGCCGGGGTCGGGAAGATAGGGCTGGTCATTCCAGCCAAAGACGCGCTTCCAGATATAAGGCCAGCCTTCCTTAACCCGGGTCAGGGAAGGATCTCCCAGGTCCTGCGCCACCCAGGTAACCGTTCCCAACCCCACCACCTGGCGGACAACATATGGCGACTTCTCGGTCTGCCCCTCCTCCTGCTCCCATTCGATCCACTCGGCGACGTAGGCTTCGGGCTTGGGTTCCGCAAGGGCAATCCTGAACGGGGGGCGCGCACGGGACCAGTTTTGCTGCATCAACTGGCGTCGCTGGTTGTTCAGCGACTGGTCTGAGAGGCTGGGCATGCCCTCCATGACCCAGTCGATCAGTGGGGTCGGTTCGTTGCGATTGGCGATGACCTGGCCCCCGGGCGGTGTGCCGGGACGTGGGATGAACACCGGCAGCAGATCGGTGAATCCGAGGGTTTTTTCCCACTGCGGCGGCTGACAGATCACCAGCGTGCCCCCCTCTCGCACGTACTGGCGCAGAGCGCGCATGCGCTCATCAGTGGGCGTGCGCAGTTCGTTGGGATCGGCGTTGAGAAACAGCACACCGTCCACCGCTTCATATCCGAGGATGCTCTCAGGCAGCTCGCGCGGGCGTACGCTTACCATGATCACATCTTCTTTAATGCCCAGCGTTCCCGCCTGGGGTTGAAGCTCGTTCCAGACCGGTTGGCTGCCCGTATCCGGATCGGAAACCGCCAGGATCAGTTTCACACCGCGCTGGATCATATGCGGCTCGCGCCGTGGATCGATGCTGGTGATGGTGTTCTCGATGGGCAGTTGTGCGATCTGACGACCGCTCTCCGTGGCGACGAAGACTTTTAGCTGTTCGTTCAGCGGACGCAGCGCATCATTCGGGTTCGGCAGACCAAAGTCGAATCCCGGTTCGGCTGTGGCCTTGGGGATGAAGTAGACCTCTTTTTTGAAGTCCCGAGGGGTGGTTCCCTCGCGCTGGCCGGTCACCGCGATGGGCGCGGTATAGATGACGATGTCGCCGTCAATGTCTTTCTGGTGAATCTGAATCTGGTAGGTGGCGTCCTCAGGAGTCTCGGGACGCAGGGAAACCAGCATCGGCGTCCAGCAGTCAGGTCGGTACAGGTTTTGAAACCCGATCATCTCGACCCGCCCGCGGACCTGCCCCGACACTGCCGTCACGAGTGTGCAAAGCAGCAACCCCACCAGGACAAAACGCATACAGCGAATGTAGTTTGGCAGGTAGACGGCGTCAAACAATTGCGGAACGGGAGCCGGAGCGCGGCATCCCACCGGGCTTGATTATTTGACACTTTTGACCGCTTCCTTCTGGGTGGGCTTGATGGTGAGGACGCGGTCCAGGTGAGTGATTTTGAGAAGCTGCATGAGGCGATCGCCGACACCGCAGAGGATCAGCCGGCTGCCCTTGAGGGCGCCCAATTTCTTGTTCAGCGTGAGCAGAATACCGATCGCCTGGCTGGACAGGAACTCAACGCGCTCAAAGTCGAGTGCGAGAATGCGCTTGTCCTGATCGTCCACAAGGTGGTACAGCGACTGACCAATCTGTTCCAGCTCAATCGGGTCCATCAGAGAGGATGTCAGGAACTCGACGACAGTCACTTTTTCCACTTGTTGCACGCGAATCGGAACATTCATCACTTCTATTCCCATCTCTGGCAGCTCCCGCTGGGCGAAGAAAAGTACAGGCTGTAACCAGAAGGCCCCTTTTGCCACTGCTGTGTACTTCAACTGATCGGCAGGATCGGGGCAGTAAATTACTGCCATCTGGAATATTGGAGCATTTTGCAAACCTCTGAATGCAAATGACTTCGACACTGGGGAAGGTGCCGAAGCCATTGCATTGGGAGGAGGAGGATTGTTGAGATTGTTACGTCTTAACTCTGGGCAGGTTCGCCCACAATGCGCCGCCAGCGGGTGGGGGTCAGGCCAGTGGCCTGCTTAAACCGGCTGGTGAAGTGGCTTTGATGGGCAAAACCGCAAGCCGCGGCGATCTCCGATAGTTCCTTACGGCGTGCCAGCAATTCTCGCTTGGCGACCGCAATCTGGCAGTCCAGCAGGAAGTGTTTGGGGGTCAATCCGAACAGTTCCGTGAACCGGCGATGGAAATGGAACGGGCTGAGATGCACGGTTCGGCTGATCTCCTGCAGCGTCGGAACGCGATGGAACTCATTGAACATGAAATGGATCGCCGGAACCATGCGGGCCAGTTCAGCATCGGCTGCAAAATCGCCTGGGGTCAGGGCGGCCCACTCACGAGGCTCGGGCACCAGGTTGAAAAAGACCACGGGCGTCTGTGCCAGCGCCGGATACTCCTGGTAGAACTTCACGCGGAAGTTCCACAGATCACCACGACTGTCGGGCAGCGAGACGCGGTCGGCCTTGCCGGCTGCACGCTCGACGTCACCCATCAGTTGGGCGACCTGCTCGCGTACCTGCTCCACCAGACGCGGATCCAGTTCCTCGAGATTTGAGGCATTCAGGAGCTGACGACCATTGGCGTCAAAGACGAATTGCCGCGACCGGACCGGATGATCCAGATCATCCACTGCCACGGCGCTCTGCTGGCGTGAAGTTGCGATCTGATCCAGCCGCGTAGCAAACTGAGTCAACTCATAGAGGTCACCCTGGGTGAACTCGCCCTGTTCCGCACGGCGATACACATGCAAAGCCCCCGCATATCCACGCAGGATGGGAGCATCCAGCGGAACTGCGGCGACATGCTCATAACCCGCCGGTCGGACAAACTCATTGAGATACCGGCCCCCGCCATCCGGCCAGATGTCCGCCGTGGTGACGGGCTTCTGCTGCTGGATAGCAGCCCACGTGACGCGATCTTCGGTGGCGAAGTCGCGGGCATAGCTGCGTGTCCAGGGTTCAGAAAGCCGTTCCGGCTGGACCACCTGCAAGCCCCCCCGCGGCATGCTGCTGACAAGCATCACCAGATCATACGCCACACGCTGGCGCAGATCGGCGAAGAGCTGGTCGAAATTGGGTGTCGCCGAATCGGTCAGGGATTGATTATGTGTAGGGCTAAGTGCCTGTTCAGATCCGATATTATTCATTTTGATCATATTTCTGATACGACAGCGCGGCGCGCAGGTTTGTGATTAAGTGCTAACTTTGCAAAAATTTCGCAACTTAACGTAAGGCGAATTACACAAGGGCGCGTCGGCCGAATCCAGACATTAAATGCAGCATACTCAAGCAATTAACATCTAACGGCCTGCCAAGCGGGGCGGGCGTGCGATGTTGTTGGGGCACATCATATCGCAAGTCTACGCGACTGCAAATGTTGCACTCGAGCAACATTCGGCACAACCCATACAGGGTACGTTTTCAACAGTTTGAGATTTTTCTTGGTCTTACAGCCATCCGCGGGTACGGTGCAGCTTGCCACAGTTATTGGCATGTACCTTGCCCGCTGAGAAGTGCAATGATTGAGATGATTTCCAGCCCGCTGTACTGGGAAAAGAAGATCAAGATTGCGATCTTGACCCTCGCAACCTTCGCTGCCCTCTGCTAACGGCGGTGTCTGCTTATTTATATCATTTGCAGATTATTTGCGCGTGCGCTTGGAGTTGGTTGATTATTTTCCCTCCGGTTGCGGCGTCAGGACCAGCCGACTGGTATCAAACCCCTTGGATTGAGCAATCTCGATGATGCTGCGATAGGTCTGCGGGTCCATCTGGGGCGATCGGCTGAGTATCCACAGCGAATC
>CAZSJB010000213.1:0-5872 GCA_964606625.1 uncultured Tepidisphaeraceae bacterium
TCGTCCGGATCCATGTTCGGATCGTACCGCGGGGCAAACCGCCCCACCGCCTGCTCGGGGGGCGTGCCGTCATTTACACCGGGATCATCCGCCATGGCTGCATCCATGACAACGCTGTTGAGCTCGATGAACTGGTGTTCCTCAAAGATGGTTGGACGCACCTTGTAGGCACCGATGAAGGGCACTTTCAGGATGTCGCCGTTTCGCGCAAAACCACCGTACGGATATTGGGATGGATCACTGGCCCATCCGGGTTGATTGAGCTGGATGCTGTAGCGCGGCGAGGCCAGGCCCGTGGTATTGGGTTCGCCCAGCGTCACATTGGCTGGGAAGCTCGCCGTCTCTCTCAAATCCTCGTAGCGGAACTTGAGATCTCGCTCGAAGACAGGGTCGGGCTTCTGGACTTCTGGATCGCTGTAGGCGGAATAACGACCGGGAAATACCCACTCCCAGTTGCTGGTGGAGCGCGCATAGTGATACCACTGCGGCAGACGCGGATCGAGATTCGGCCCGCCCTCGGTCAGCTCCGTCAGGTCCATCTGATCAATCGGGACCATCTCATGCAGGTTGGTCATGGTCGTGCCGCTGTAAATCGGCCGCAGGATGACCAGTTCCTTGCCACGGGCCTCCCACAGGTTATCGATCGTGATCAGGTCACCGGTGACCGGCACCTGCACTTCGGTGGGTTGACGCTCGCGATTATGCAGCACCACAAACTGGCCCGCTTCCAGTTGAGGCAGGACCGATCCAAGATCCGCCAGTTCGGTCAGTTCCAGCGGCAGGGCCTGGTCGTCTTCACCCCGCGTCCGATCCATCGTTGCCAGCTTCCAACCGGTCAGGTCGATCGGCTCGCTGTGGGGATTAAACAGCTCAATGGCAATGTAATCATTTTCAGTAACTTCATGAGCGACGCGCTCCACCAGCACTTCGGTGATGAACGGCTGCATCTCCATGCCGTAGACGGTGATCTCGCGCTGTCCGTTCAAGAGGGTAAACGTCCGCACCGTGATATCGTTGTCGTCATCGCGCAAATCCATCGCATTCACAGCCGCCAACGCCGCACGGAGCAATACGCGCAGATTTCCGGGCAACTTCTGTGGATTCCTCGTATCCGGTATGGGCTCATCATCATTTTGGAGAATTTTCTCCGGCCAGCGCAGCGGATCGCGGAACATTGGCGCAACACCCTGCGCATCCTGCCCTCTGCGCGCCGGCGGTTCAGACGTCACGGGATTCCCTTCAACCATCACCGACCAGAAGGCGCGGAACAGTTCATCGAAGTCAGCAGTGTTGATGGAGGTTTTGATATTGATCGGGCCGTAGTCCGCCATTTCGGGGACATAAGGATGATAGCTGCTGGGGGTGGTCTCGGTGGTACTCTTGGGCTGGATGGCGTTGCTGACAGGATTATGCAGCACCAGCAGCGGACGAAGGAACAGGTTGGTGGTGCTTAGATCATTCCACCAGGTGACCGGATCCCGGTACGGTTCGCTGGGCTGATTCTGGAACGCACCGGGGAAGAAGTTGCGCAGGGGTGAGGGCGCTGCGTCGCGCGGCTGAAGGATGAAGCGATGCGCGAGCATCATGGCTTCGGTGTGGCCGGGAAGACTGTTTTCCACCTGGGCCATCTCGACTCGACGGCCGATCTCCATCCAGAGGGCTTCGGCTGTGGCCGCAGAAGCCCCCAGCGCCGCGGCATAGCCGTTGAGGTCAACACCAGGCATGCTGCTCAGGTCGATGCTGCTGGGGAAAAAGTGATCACGGTCGGTCGATGCCGGACCGTGGGCAGTCAGGGCATTGAGCGCTGAGTTGTTGTCGATAATGCGAATGGCTGCGTAATAACGCACGCCATCCTGCTCCGACAGCGTCATTGGGAACAGCAGTGAATCGGCAACGCCGTCGCCATCGGCATCGGCTCCGAGGTAGTCATGCAATCCGGTACCGGTCCAGATACGCATGCCGGCTTCCTGGCGACCGCTGGCGTCCACGGTGACAAGGGTCGGAAATGCCATCTGCCGCACCGAGGTGCTGCCGCCCCAGGTGGATGAGGCTCCCCCAGTGATCACATTTTCGAACCGGAAGGACATCGCGCTGCTGATGCGCGAAATGTACGGCCAGACCGGACGAAACCCCTGCATGGGGCTGCCATCTGCTTCCGTGAGCAGAATCCACGGCGGATTGGGCGGCCCCTGAATTGAGCCAGACTGGTTTGCCGGGCAGATGTAATAGCGATTGCTCTCTACAACGATTTCCCCCTCGCGGTAAATCCGCGTCGGGCTGGGATCGAACGGATACGCCAGATCGCTTAACGGAATGGGCATTCGGCTGGCCAGCCACGGATCCGAATCATTGTCCGGCGAATCCCAATGCCTGTATCCGCTGTTGCCGGTTTCTGCCCGTCGATAGATGCCGCCCGTCCCGTACAGATCACTCAGCACCACGCCCTGCGCGATGTTACGCGCCCCTTCCACCAGCAGGTCGATCTGGGTGTTGACCACATTTTGTGACGCGCCCACGCGGTCCACCCGGGCGCTGGACATATAGGCAATCCCCATCAGCGCCATCAGCACCAGCAGCACAATGACGAAGATGAGAATCGCGCCGCGGCGATGTCGAGATTGTCGTGGTCGTGCTTTCATGGGAGATCACAAGGTTGACAGTATCGCGCCGGCCTGTTGCATGAAGGGTTGCCTGCTTCATGCAACAGGCGCCCTTTATCGCGCCTCAGCTTCCGGGCACTCTCAGGATATATTGAAACGTCTGACCCTCAGGCAGACGGCCCTGCGGATCGTGCATCACCAGGGTGATGCGGATCAGCATCGGTTTTCGGTCGTTGGGGCCCCAGGCGCAGAAGTAGGCTTCATCCGCCTGCATTCCCTGCGTGGGATGAGCATAGCCGTTATTGGGGGTGCTTCCTTCAGTGATGCGGTTCTGCACCATTTTCAGGCCCGGGTACACCTCACTGGGATCGCGCTCGAACGGCGCGCGACGCCCCACCGACGGAAACCCCTGCGCCACCAGCGCATCATCCGCCAACACCCACAGATCGCGCAGCGGAATGACATCCGTGGAGAAGATCGCGCCATCGACCTGGCCGGCTTCGCCCGCCAGGTCGCTGTTGACGTCGCGCGGCAGTCCGTACCAGCGGATCTGCTTCACGGCATCGGGGCTTTGTGCGGGGTGGTAGACAAAATCGATCTGGCCGTCGCTGCCCATCTGGCTGTTGTATGTGCCGACGGGCGCGCCCCACTGAAGATGGGCTTCGCCGGGCGGCGCCATGATGCGGGGGTCGTCCTTGTCGAGCTGATTCAGGAAATCACCGGCATACTCGACGATGATGCTGGTCACATTGTTGAGAAAAATGGGTGTGGTCTGGGCGATGCCTTCAGGGGTGTACGGAATCGGCGGATTCGGATTGGCCTGGAACCGGAACAGCAGCCCTTCCCGCCACCAGCCGGCTTGGTTCAAGACGCGATTGGTGATGTCGCGGATGCTTCCCTTGGCTACATCGAATCGGCTGGTGCGGATGTATCGTTCGAAATCGCCGTGGCTGAGATTCACCAATGCCTCCCAATCCGCGTAGTCGCGCAGCGAGTCGGGATTGAGCAGGATCGCCTGACGGCCGAGGATCCATTCCCGTGCATAACCGCCGGGAACACCGATCCACGTGCCCGGGACATTCGGGGCATCGGGTGTCAACAGATGGCCGTACCAGATGAATGCCTGGTTGGCGGTTTCATCCAGCGGCAGCAGCGACGCGCCCGAAGTACCGGGCGTCTGACGGCGATAGAAGTTGCTGGTGAAAAACGCCAGGATGTCTACGCGATGGTTCCGATCATTGTAAATCGCTGGCGGGATCGGCGTGACGGGAAGCTCGGTATCGAGCGTCATCGGGTCGCGGTCCGGATCGGCGGCTTCGTGGTTGGCATCGAGAAATGCGGCATGCCGCTGATTCCAGATGATCAGCGCCGGCTGATCGGTGTGGGAGACCATCGACTGCACGTCAGCCGACAACGTCGCTTCCGCTGCTCGAGCGTCGCGGGTCAGGATCTGTAGCGCCTGGCCGCTGGAGACGGTTTGGCTGGTCATCTGGAAGACCTGCGCCACCCCGATCACGAGGATCACCACCAGTGCAATGGCGATGATCACCTCAGTCAGGGTAAAAGCGATATGACATGGCGCCTGGCCCATGATGTGTTGCCGGCTAGTGCGCGCACAGCGGCGAAGTCGCCCCTGGCAGGCAACTGGCAACCGGCAGCTTGCAACTGGCAACCTATCCATCACTGTCTCACTCTCACAAAACCGGTAAACAACATCACGTCCATGGCGGGGCCTTCCATCGGCGGGTGATCCGACAGCTGAATGGACGTCGTGCCGTATCCGCGTCCGATGATGTAAGCCTCCACCGGCGGATCCGTATCCAGGCGCGGAATATTGGGCGCGTTGTCGGGCAAATCGCTGCCCGGAATCAGTTCCCATATCCCCTCGTCCCGGTTAACCGGTCGCCCCAGGCGCAGCACCCGGCCGCGCTGCTCGCCACTGGCGATGACGACATATGCATTCTCCGCCGCGACGGCTGGCCCATGAATCCGCTGCCATGGCGGGTTGTCCTGGGCTGTACCGATCAGGATCTGATCCACCGGATTGCCCTGTTTCACCCGCACGAGGATGGGGCGCGGCTCGAGGTTGGCGGGATAGAACGTGCCTGTGTTACCCAGCTCGACGCGCTTGGTGTCTTCCGGCACAAAAGCAGGCCGGTTGCGCGCCTGAAGCGCAATGACAAACACCTGAGCGAACTGCGCCCCTCCCTCGCGAGCGTAAAGCGCGGTCCAGGCGAAGCGGGGATCGTCGGCATTGATCAGGCTGCCTTCGATGCGGCTCCACAGTTCGCTGTTGATCCGCACATTGCCAGCCGTGGCGGGCATGACCTCGTCGGTCGCAATCTGCTGAAGATGATTGATGCCTGCGCGGGCGAGTTGCGTGGCGGCAGTCTGCTCGGTGGTCGTACGGTTCTGCTGGATCGCCACGGGAAACATCGCAGCCACCATGATGAATCCGATCCCCAGCAGAATCACGGCAAACAGCACCTCGGTCAGCGTAAAAGCGGTGTGTCGGCAGGTAAGCTGGCTGGTAAATGGCAAATGACACGGGAGCGCACCGGGGCGCTGATGCCCCGCGCCGGCAACGGACCACTGGCTACTGACAACGACACTCACCATGGTCACTCCACGAACGTTCCACTGTATCGGTTGATCAGCAGAAGATGGCCATTTTCGTCCAGCCAGGTTTCTTCCTCCCGCTCATTGGCAGGATATCCGGAGGATGGATCCTCAAACGTGAACCGATCCGCAAACGGCCCGCGCTCGAACAGCACCACGCCCAGGTGGGTGGTACTTTCGATATTGCTGCTCGCGCCCAGCATCTTGCCCAGGGCGGTATCGGGGACCACCACACAATTGGCAATCAGCAGCCGGCCTTGCCTGTCAAACAGGATTGCCCCCCCTACGGGCACCTGGCTGCCGCCCAGCCGGTTAAACCCGACATACCCCTGCGCGGTTCGCGCCGAGCCGGTCGCCCCTGCCACCGGAAACTGCACCCCCACCCCACCCGGCAGCAGATGCCCATCCGTTCCCGGCACCAGGTCAATCACCTGCACCGACCCCTGTCGCCCCACCACCTCGATGGTTCGCATGGCAAACCGATCACTGGTGGGATCAAGATAGAAGAACAATCCCGTTTCGCGCTGAAGGGCCAGCGCCCGTCCGCGGGCCTGGGCAAGCACGGCTGCGAGCTGGTTCTGGGCGACGGCGATGCTCCGCTGGCCGGTCAGCAGATTCACAGCCGGCACGGCGACCGCCAGAATCAACAGGAT
>CAZSJB010000214.1:0-5813 GCA_964606625.1 uncultured Tepidisphaeraceae bacterium
GGCGTATGGTGGATGGAGCATGGACGACCATCACCCCGCGGGGCTGTACTACCCGGGTAAACCGACGGTCTTTCACAAGGCCCCTTCTCCGTACGGGATCCCGTTCCGGTCGCTGTATTCGCGTAACGTTCCGAATCTACTGTGCGCAGGCCGCAATATCTCAGCGACCCATGCGGCATTGTCTTCAACCCGCGTGATGGCCACCTGCGCCCTCATGGGACAGGCTGTGGGTACGGCAGCAGCCATTTGCGTAGCTGAATCGATCCTGCCACGCCAGATTCGTGGTAAGCATCTCAAAACCCTTCAGCAGTACCTCATGGACGATGACTGCTGGCTGCCAGGATTGTCGCGACCGGTGGATCCGCTGATGCAGCAGGCTGATATGTCTGATAGCTGCGGCGGTAATCTGGCGATTCTTCTTTCGGGCAATGAGCGCCAGATCGACGATACGATCGAACACTGGGAAGGCCCTGTGGGCAGCTCAATCACAATGAACTGGACCAGCCCCCGCCAGGTTGAATCGCTGCGCCTGGTTTTCGACAGTGATCTCAATGCGGACAAAAAACTGCCCTGCCGATATCCCTTAGGCGGACATCGCTTTGAAGTCCCGGGGACCCTGGTGCGTGCTTTTCGGGTGGAAGTGCAGACTACGGTTGACGGGTGGGAGACACTGCATGAGGAATCAGACAACTATCGACGCCTGGTCGTGCTACCGGTCGGCCGACAGGTGAAAGCCATCCGCTGGACTGGATTGAGCACCTGGGGCGAGGATGCCCTGCGGCTGTTTAGCATCGAGGCAGCCAGCCGGCCAATCCCCCCCACCTACACACCGCCACCGGGCAAAAAGTGGTCGGACATCGTCGCCAGCCTTGATCCGGAAGACCTGAAAGAACCGGATCACGGGTTGGAAAACAAGACAGCCGGCAGAACACGCGTAAGTGCGTGATGATCAACCGGGCTTCCCTGCTCTGGTCATGACTCGCAGCCCAACAGTAATCGCCACCCAGGAGATAATCACTTTTCTTTCTTGTGGACCGGCCGAGCGACGGGATAAAACTCGCCAACAAACTCCTTATCCTCCTCTTCCTGTGGGCGCAGCGGAGGCACATCCTCAGGCAGCGGCTCGGCTTTAAGCTGCCGGATCTCGGTGGAGGGCGCATCGGCTGTGTCAGGTGCTTCGTCCGATTCGGCGTCGGCTGATTCACCCAGCCGGGCTTCATAGGCGCGGGTCACGGCATCCAATTCTTCTGAATCCATTTCAGGCGTGGCGGCAGCGGCAGCCAGCTCGGGTTTGCCCCTACCAAAGCGCGACAGGTCATAGTCTTCTTCCTGGCGCGGCGGCCGCCCGTATCCCGCTCCCACGAGCAGATTCAGTATCGTTGGCCAGACACCGCCAATCAGCAGGACGGCCCCGCCTGTCCACAGCGTGTAGGTCCACACCGGCTCACGCCACCACACATACCGGTAATCCAGTTGCTCATTCGCAGCCTTCACGGCATCCAGGTAAACACGGATATTGGGCACATACTCGCGTTCTGCAAATTGGGTGTTATTGGAAAATTCCACAAGGAAAGGCTCTCCCACAGTCACCTGATAGGGAACATATGATCTTCGCGGCACGTCCAGGTAATCAAAAGTCAGTAGCCATGTCGGCTTGCCTGCGCGATCCAGCGTCGGCGGATACAGTGTGAGATTACGAATCCTGGGAGGATCCCCTTCAGCACGGTGCTCAACATGCAGTAACTCCCGCTGAAGATCATGAATCCCCTTGGTGGGAGCCGACGCACTGATATCCCATTTGGAGTAGAGGTAGGACAGTGTCAGTCCCACCACCAGACTGATCACCACCCAATGCCACCGTTTCAGGTTCTGTAGATCCATCTCACTCCCCTGTTCCATGCACTCCAATCCCGGGAATGCCTGTGCTCACTACGTACGAAATGCCCCTCCGATAACTGAGGCTATGCATTACTACGCGCAATCTGCCGAGTTGTTATCCCCGATTCGCACAAAAAGCACTCAACCGCCAATTATAATGGGGGCCGTAGCAATTTTTAGAAAATTGCAAGTTTTAGAGTGAAAGATTCGTAGGCAAGCCACTTGTCCAGCGAGGCTTTGAGCGTGCACTCAACACAGCCATCTCTCACAGCACAATAGCCATCACTGACCGCCTTGTCGTCCCGTGTGATTACATCGGGTGCCCCTTTGAAGCTTGCAGCGCTATCCGGATCACATACCGCACCGCCAGAAGCCCATGCACAGCCGGTGCAACCAGCGTCGCAGCTCATCAGGGAAAATGGTTGAGAATGGCGCCGTTTCAATCGCGGTATCCCCATCCATTGTTCATGGATTTAGACGCCTCAGCGAGAAGGATTTTCCAGTTTTGCAACAACCAGGCTGTATGCTAGAGCCTATGGCCAAGCTCTATCCATCCCGCACCCTCAGCGTGTCGATCAATCAGCCGTCGGCGGATGTCTACGCATTCATTTTCGATCCGCGAAACCTTCCACGGTGGGCGACGCAGTTTGCCAGGTCAATTCATCAGGAAGGAGATGGCTGGATTGTCCAGACACCCGATGGTCGGGCGGCCTTCCAGTTTGTGCCACGGAACAGCCTGGGCGTACTCGATCACATGGTCCGGCTGGAATCGGGGTTAGAAGTGACGGTGCCGATGCGCGTGATCCCCAACGGATCCGGCAGCGAGGTGCTATTCACGCTCTTCCAATTACCGGAAATGTCCGGTGCACAGTTCGCCCGCGATGTCGCGATGGTAGAGCAGGATTTGCAGACGCTGAAGCGCGTGTTGGAAGGTGCTAATCCAATGTCATCCTGAATGATGTGAAGAATCCGCCTGGGCTTCGCATCGGGACGCGGGCGAGACGCCCGTACCACATTTTATTCAAGATACTGCTCAATGCCCTCCCCTCACCGACACACTATCTGCGTCTATCGGTGTTCATCTGTGGCGAAATCTCACGCCACCTTGCTCAGTGGAGCTTCGGGCACGTTATCGAGCTTGATGGTGCGGGGCTCAACCTTGCGGTAGCCGAGCTGGTTGATCACCTCAAGCACTTCCGTCCAGGTCGGGAACATCTTCTTGTTCACCTTCTTGTACATTTCGATCGCCATGATGAACTCAAATTGCTCGGCTGACATCTCCCCTTCCTCAGCCAGCTTGCGCTCTTCATCACGGCGGATACCCGGACCACGGCGACGCTCAAGCCCGGTGCGTCGATCAGCGGAAGCGACGCGCCGCTCAGGACCGGTGTAGCCCGATTCCTCAGCCGATTGCCGGCGGCGATCCAGACCGCTGCGACGATCGACCACGCTGCGCTGGGTGTCGTTCTGCTCTCCTGACGATTGACTGTTGGCGTTTGACATGGTGTTCTCCACTTTTTCCTTCTCAACATCGACCAACCGAAGGGGTGGCTGAACTTCCAGCAACATCAATCGCATCGGCCTGCGTCCGATAACGCTTCCGTTTCAGCAATTTCAAAAGACCCGCCCGTTGCCTGCCTTCTCTTGCAGACAATCGTCCGCTGGACGAACCTTGTGGCGAGATCGGCACGTTCCTTATCCGCAGTGAATCAGAACTGCCCCTCAAAAACTGCTGGGTCATTCCCGCGCGCCTGTAAGCAGCGGGCTTCAAGTTCGAGTATCCTCATTGGCCCGATGCGGCGCGGGAATTGACCGTCGCCGGGAGCAGCCAGCAGTAAACAGGAAACGCTTCTCCTAGATCTGCGTTTGTCCGCGCCCATCAGTGATGTCCTAAGCTGAGAAAGTTGATGTCCGATCGCAGAATCAAGATTGATGAAGAACTGAATGGCCACTCACTGGCCTCAGCGCTCAAAGCTCGGCTGAGAGGCCAGAGCTGGGGGACTGTCAAAAAGCTGATCGCGAATCGGCATGTGCATGTCAATGGCAACCTCTGTGTTGACGAAGGCCGGCGATTGAGAACCAGCGATGTGGTGCATGTATTTGAGCACCCTCGGGCGGCGGTGGTGACAGCCGACCAGATTCGCATCCTCTATCGCGACCCCCACCTGCTGATCGTCGACAAACCCGCCGGCGTCACTACGCTCCGCCATGCGGAGGAACGCAACTGGCCCAAGCAACGAAAGGATAAGATGCCCACGCTCGATGAGCTGATCCAGCGGGTGCTGATCCTGCAGATGCGGCAGGCTCCGCCCTCCCGCACCCAGCCGTCACGCCGGGGCATGCGCCGCCGGGGCTCGCAGCCCCGCAGATCATCTCCTCCGCCTCATATGATCCGCCCCCCCCGCGTTCGGGCGGTGCATCGCCTGGATCGCGACACCAGCGGGCTGATGGTTTTTGCGCTCACCCCACAGGCGGAGCAGGCACTGATCCGACAATTCAAACAACATGAGATCGAGCGGACTTACCGAGCCGTCGTCCACGGACACCTGGACCAGCCTCAAACGATCGAAAGCTGGTTTGTCCGTGATCGCGGTGACGGCCTTCGCGGCTCATCTCCCCTGGGGCGTGATGCCCCCAACGCACAGCGGGCGGTAACGCATATCCGTCCGATTGAGCGAATCGGTGACTATACGCTGATCGAGTGCCGGCTTGAGACGGGCAGAACGCACCAGATCCGCATTCATCTAAGCGAGATCGGTCATCGTCTCTGTGGCGAGAAGCTCTATACTCATGCCCTGGGCCAGCCCCCTCAGCCGGATCCCAGCGGCGCACCACGGCACGCACTGCATTCGGGAGAGCTCCGGTTCATCCACCCCATCACTGGTCAGACCCTGCACTTCAAGTCCGACTTTCCGCCGGAGTTGGCGGCGTGGATCAAGCGCTTGCGCCAACGGAAGTCAATCCGGTGATCAGGTCAGGACCGCGGTCCCCAGGTACTCGAAGGTCGCGCCGGGAAGGATGGTGGCGTTGACCATGATGCCCGGCCGAAGATGTCCGTTGACCAGGCTGACCGAACCATCGGTTTCGGGGTAGCGGACAAGGATGAGTGCCCCGGCATCGACGACTACGTAGCGCTCATCGATATGACGGATATGCCCCTGGACGATGCGCGGTTTGCCGAAGATCGGCTCGACCCACCCACCGCCACTGCTGACGGTATACAGCTTGCGAGCAGCCGCACGGATGACGCCCTCCACCAGCGTGTCCTGCGGACCATCGTATCGACCGTTGGGGGTGAGCAATTCGATCTCATACGTCGTATTCGACGGCGCAAAAACGATGCGATCATCCGATACGTGGATCACCTTGCCGCGCGTCGGGAAATCCGTTTCATTAGCCATGACCCATCCTCATTTTCTTGCTAAGCACGTTCACCACACAGCCATCCAGCGGCAATACCCGCCACCGATGGGAAAACCGATGAGAGTGCCCATTGTGGTTTAAACTTCAAAACCCGCAATCCACAATCATGGTTTTCCACCAGTAGCCGGAATGCTCCCTCAGAGCTTCAGGGGCGTCGTGCCGGCAGCCTGGGCAAGCTTCTCAGCCATGTCGGTCTTTTCCCAGGAGAACTCGCCGTTCGGTCCGGGGATCCGGCCGAAGTGGCCATGGCGGGCGGTTTCCTTGTAGATCGGCTGAAGCAGGTTCAGGTGCTGGATAATTCCCTTGGGCTTGAGCGGGAAGTATTCACGCACCAAGTCGGCGATCTTGTCCTCAGGGATGACCGCCGTGCCCTCGGTGCTGACGGTGACACTCACCGGCTCGGCCACGCCGATGGCGTAGGCAAGCTGCACTTCGGCACTGGTTGCCAGACCGGCTGCCACGATGTTCTTGGCGATGTAGCGGGCCATGTAGCAGGCGCTGCGGTCGACCTT
>CAZSJB010000215.1:0-1319 GCA_964606625.1 uncultured Tepidisphaeraceae bacterium
GGTTCGGTCACCAGGGATATGAATACGTCGACCTGGGGCGCTTCTGGCAGATTTTTCTGTTCATCGGGCTGTTCTTGTGGTTGGGGCTGATGGGCCGGGCGATGTGGCCGGCAATCCGCCGTCCCAGCGAACATCGTCATCTGCTGGCGCTGTTTCTGCTGAGCAGCGTCGCAATCGCTGCATTCTACGGAGCCGGCCTGATGTGGGGCCGCCAGACACACCTGGCAATGGCGGAGTACTGGCGCTGGTGGGTGGTCCACCTGTGGGTGGAAGGCTTCTTCGAAGTTTTTGCCACGGCCGTGATTGCGTTCCTCTTCACGCGCATGGGGCTGCTGCACATCCGCACAGCCACCGCGGCGACCCTGTTTGCCACCAGCATCTTCCTGTCGGGTGGCATCATCGGAACGATGCACCATTTGTACTTCAGTGGCACGAGCGTCGGGGTGCTGGCAGTAGGGGCGGTCTTCAGCGCCTTGGAGATTGTTCCGCTGACACTGATCGGATTTGAAGCCTACGAAAACCTCAATCTCACGCGATGCCGGCCATGGGTGGCAGCCTACAAGTGGCCCATCTACTTCTTCGTGGCAGTGGCATTCTGGAACCTCGTGGGCGCGGGGCTATTCGGGTTCCTGATCAATCCGCCGATTGCCCTGTACTACATGCAGGGACTGAACCTGACCCCCGTGCACGGCCATACGGCGCTGTTTGGCGTGTACGGAATGCTGGGGATTGGGCTGATGCTCTTCTGCCTGCGAACGATGGCAGGCAAGCATGAGTGGAAAACCCGGTTGCTGAGTGTCTGCTTCTGGCTGATCAATATCGGATTGGCATTGATGGTCGTGCTCAGCCTGCTTCCGATCGGCATTGCACAGACCATCGCCAGCATTGATACCGGTATGTGGTATGCCCGGTCGGCTGAGTTCCTGCAGCAGGATTACCTGCAGACGCTGCGGTGGCTGCGCATGATCGGCGACACGGTGTTCGCCGCGGGTCTGGTGGGATTGGCGTGGTTTGTGATTGGTCTCAAGGGTGGGTGGTCGATCGAGCGCATCAGCGTCTTCGAACCGGATCATCTCAAGGAGCTTGTTGATTCCAAGGCCGCAGTCCCTTTGCAGAGCATTAACTGACATGAACATCCGTATTCCCATCTTTAGGCGAAAGGAAAGAGAAATGAGCACCGTCACCCTGGATCGAACCATTGGCGACATGGTTACTGAGCGGCCAAGCCGGGCACGGGTTTTCGAAACCTTCGGGCTGGACTATTGCTGCGGCGGAAAGTTGCCCCTGTCAGAGGCCTGCCAAGCCAAGGGCATCGATCC
>CAZSJB010000215.1:1329-5328 GCA_964606625.1 uncultured Tepidisphaeraceae bacterium
AGATGTACTGAAAATGTTTGATGAGCAAACCAGTGAACCGGAACGTGACTGGTCCCAGGCAACGATCACGGAACTGTGTGCGAACATCGAGCAGACGCATCACGCCTATCTGAAACGCGAACTGCCGCGCCTGGAATACCTGGTCTGCCGGGTGGCCCAGCGTCATGGTGATACCCAGCCGCACCTGATCGAGCTGCGCGATACCTTCTTGGAGATGAAGGCCGAACTGGAAGATCACCTGATCAAGGAAGAGCAGGTGCTGTTTCCCATTTGTCGTCAGTTGGAGTCGGCACAATCGCTAGAGGCGATCCAGGGCAAGTCGGTGGACAATCCG
This sequence comes from uncultured Tepidisphaeraceae bacterium, assembly GCA_964606625.1. Taxonomy (GTDB): domain Bacteria; phylum Planctomycetota; class Phycisphaerae; order Tepidisphaerales; family Tepidisphaeraceae; genus CALEKX01. Next base: position 1,664 of record CAZSJB010000215.1, read on the forward strand.
ATCAAGCAGATGGTCCACGAGCACAATGATACCGGTGCGGCCCTGGCGAAGATGCGCAAGTTGACCAATGGCTACATCCCGCCGGCTCAAGCCTGCAATACCTATCGTGCGATGTACGACGCCCTGGCGGAGTTTGAACGCGACATGCATCGGCATGTCCACAAGGAGAACAGCATTCTGTTCCCCAAGGCTGCCGCTGCGGAATGGAAGCTGCGCTCCATGCAGCAGGCGTGATAGGCTGGATTGCCAGCCCGATCCTGTGGTTATCGTTTGCGTTTATCCGGCTGAGCGGCACGGGGAGAGGCCGCCTGCCGGCGCGATTCGACGGGAAAGGCGCGTGCCGTAAGCTGCACGACCGGATCCCCCATGGGCGTGCTGGTGGTTGGTTCGGCGACAAGGTCGGCAATGGTTGATGCCCGGAATGCATTCTCAACTGAGGCAATGGCATCATCCAGCCGTCGATGCAGCGGACACAGGTTTGTCCCATGGCTGGGAATGTTCAACGGACAGGTCGTGATGCGGCGGATAGGGTCCACTGCCTGGATCACGTCATAGACAGTGATTTGATCGGCAGGGCGTGCCAGCACCGATCCGCCCCCGAGGCCGCGCTGAGAACGGACCAGCTCAGCCTTCGCCAGATTGCGAAGGACCTTGGCGAGATAGCCTTCCGGCGTTTTGGTGATTTTCGCCAATTGAGGGATGGTCAGTGGCGATCCGCCAGCCGACGCCAGACACACAATTACCCGCAGTGCATACTCGCTGGTCTGAGAGAACATGCGACACCTTGACTCATATATCTGGAGGTTGAACTCCAGATATGGGGATTCTATAGTCGACTCATTCTCCGGGCGCTGTACTCCGCCCGGAACATCTTTGCTCGAAAGGAGCATTAGAGATGGCCGTAACGCTTGGAGCAAGACCACAGGCCGATTTTGGACAGCCGCTGGGGCTTTTGTCGGACTGTCACCGTCGAATCGAACACTTTCTGGGGGTGCTTCGCTGGATTTTAAAGCAGAATCCCGGGAAAGAATTGACGGACGAACAGCGCCGGGCCATCGAAACCTGCGTGCAGTATTTCAGTCATGCGGCTCCCAGGCATACAGCCGACGAGGAGGAATCGCTGTTTCCCCGGCTCCGACAACTGGGTGAGACCAACCAGCGTGTCCGGGAAGCACTGGCGCGGATCGATGCTCTGGAAGCCGATCACGACGCTGCGGATAAGGCCCACAACGAGTCGCATCAGTTATTCAATCGATGGTTGAAGGACGGAACGCTGCTGCCGGATGAGGTGAGTCGGCTGGATGAACTGTTGCAGGCACTGGAAGAACTCTACCGTCGGCACATTGACGTGGAAGACAACGAGGTGTTCAAGCTCGCCGGAGAAGTCCTGCAGCAGGATGAGCTGAGGAAAATCGGCCACGAAATGGCGCTGCGTCGCGGTATTCAGCCCGTTAAGGTGATCTGAGCATACTGCCTCGAACAGCAAATCGGGCGAAGGAGGCCACAAAGTGATGAATCAATCACGGTTCAAGGCGGCGCTCTGGGGATTGCTGGTGATGGGTTTGCTTGCGGTCTTGATTGTCCTGGGATCGCGCAACCTGGCCCATTTTGATGCCGCGCTGGTGGGTTATACCTTCGCTACGTTATTTGCCGCCTTTGGCATTACCTATCGCTACAACATGTGGCTGCAGCGCCCCCCCACGCGGATGTACTGGTGGCGTGGATGGCAGTTATTTTTCAAACCCCAATGGATCGGCCGGAACCTGGTGCTGTTTATCCGGCGTTTTTTGATCGAGTTTGCCGCCAACCGGTTTATTTTCCGTCGTGGCAAGGCGCGATGGGGTGCTCATTGGCTGATCATGTGGGGATGCATCATTGCGGCTGCAATCACGTTCCCGCTGGTGTGGGGATGGATCCATTTTCAGACTCTGCCGGACGACATCAACACCTACCAGATGTATGTGTTCGGGTTTCCGACGCAAACGTTTCCTGCGGATTCCCTCCTTGCGTTTGTTGCATTCCATGGACTGGTATGGTCGTCCTTCCTGGTGATCGGCGGGGTAATGCTCGCGTTTCGACGGCGGATGATTGATCACGGCGCGGCTTCGGTGCAGCAGTTTGCCGAAGACATCCTGCCATTGCTGATGCTGTTTGCGATCAGCGTGACGGGATTGATGCTGACCGTCAGCTACACGTGGATGAAGGGATATGCGTTCGACTTCCTGGCAATTCTGCATGCAGTTACCGTCATCCTGACGTTGATCTGGCTGCCATTTGGTAAGTTTTTCCACATTTTTCAGCGGCCCGCACAACTGGGGGTGAGTTTCTACAAGGATATCAACACCAATTCCGAGCAGGCTCGCTGCCGGCGCTGCCAGCAGCCGTTTATGTCGCAGATGTGGCAGCGCGATCTGATCCAGGTCGAGCGTGAGCTTGGATTCACTTACGAAATGCACGACGGTCGGGCAGAGCATTATCAGCAGATCTGCCCCCGGTGTCGCCGATCGTTGTTCGGTCTGGCACAGGGGGCCTTATGGACGGCGCACCGTGGGATGCCCCTGGAAAGCCGATCTGGCTGACCCTTCTTGCCCGAGGAGGACGATTTCATGGCCACGCTGCCAACAGACGAACTGAACATCATCCGCCAGTTCGGCCCGCACCAGAACTTCATGCGGGGCGAGCAGCTTTCCACCAGCGCCGAGCCGGATCGGCTGGTCAAGACGCACTGCTGCTTCTGCGGCCAGCAGTGCGGGATTCAGCTCAAGGTGAAGGACAACAAGGTCATCGGCTTTGAGCCGTGGGAGGAGTTTCCCTTCAATCGCGGGATGCTCTGCCCCAAGGGGGTGAAGCGCTATCTGCAGGGGGCGCATCCGGATCGTCTGCTGGCGGCGCTGCGGCGTGATCCGTCGTCGCCGTCGGGGTTCAGCGAGATCGAATATGCCGAGGCGATCGCGCAGGTGGCGGCGCAGATCCGGCGCATCCAGGAGACCTACGGCAACAGCGCGATGGCTGTGCTCAGCGGCGCCAGTTTGACGACCGAGAAGACCTACCTGATGGGCAAGTTTGCCCGCATCTGCCTGAAGACGCCGTACATCGACTACAACGGACGGCTGTGCATGGTCAGTGCCGGAGCCGCCAACAAGAAGGCCTTCGGGATCGACCGCACGACCAATCCCTGGTCGGACATGATCGGCACGGAGGTGATCTGGGTCGCGGGCTCGAACGTCGCCGAGTGCTCGCCGATTACGACCAATTACATCTGGCAGGCCCGCGAGCTGGGGGCGAAGGTGATCGTGCAGGATCCGCGCATCACGCCGGTGGCGCGGACGTGCGATCTGTATCTGCCGGTGCGGCCGGGGCGCGATGCAGCCGTGTTCGCGGGCGTGCTGAACCTGATGATCGAAAACGGCTGGATCGATCGGGAGTTCATCGAGCAGTACACGGTCGGTTTCGACGAGGTGGCGGCGTATTGCCGGCAGTGGACGCCGCAAAAGACAGCCGAGGTCAGCGGCGTGCCCGAGCGCTCGATCCGCCAGGCTGCCGAGATCTGGGGACAAGCCAAATCCAGCTTTGCCTTCCATGCCCGCGGGATCGAGCATCACTCCAACGGCGTGCAGAACGCACTGGGGATGATCAACCTGGTGCTGGCCAGCGGCCGGATCGGC
>CAZSJB010000215.1:5338-5766 GCA_964606625.1 uncultured Tepidisphaeraceae bacterium
ATCACCGGCCAGGCCAACGGCCAGGGCGGCCGCGAACATGGCCAGAAATGCGATCAGCTCCCCGGCTTGCGCGATATCGCCAATCCCGAGCATCGCCAGTACATCGCCGGCGTATGGGGCGTGGATGAAAAGGAGATCCCCGGCCCGGGCGTCGATGCGTACGAGATCTTTCGCAAGATCGACGCCGGCGAGATCAAGGGCCTGCTGTCAATCTGCTTCAATCCGAAGGTTTCGCTGCCGGACAACAACTTCATCCGCCGCTGCCTTGAGAAGCTCGAGTTTTTCGTCGCGATCGACTTCTTCCTCAGTGATACGGCCCGCCACGCCGACGTCGTCCTTCCCGGCAGCCTGCAGGAGGAGGACGAAGGCGTCGTCGCCCAGGTCGAAGGGCGCGTGATCAAGATCAACAAGGCCGTCGATTGCCCCGG
>CAZSJB010000216.1:0-5739 GCA_964606625.1 uncultured Tepidisphaeraceae bacterium
CGCCGCGCATCACCAGCGCACCCAGGATTCCCCAGAACAGCACGCGATGCTGGTAGATCCGCGGCACGGCGAAATACCAGAACAGCATCGCGATCACGAAGATGTTGTCGACGCTCAGCGACTTTTCAATGATGTAGCCGGTCAGGTACTTGAGCAGGGCGGTGCTGCCGTCGACCTCCGCTCCGAGATGCCGCCCCAAGCCCATCCAGTGCTGTTCGTATCCAAAGTAGACAAAAAATCCGAACAGCAAGCCCAGCGATGCCCAGATCCCCGTCCAAGCGAGCGCTTCGCGGATCGTGACAACATGCGCTTTGCGGTGGAAAACGCCCAGATCCAGGGCAAGGAGGAACAATACGAAAAGAATAAAGCCGGTCCAGATCCAGAACATGACCACTCCGCTGGGGCGCAATGTCTCTGCGCCTCGCTCATGTGGTCTTGCCTGATGATCGCGACCGCCGCGATCGCCCTGAACCGACCGAAAGGCGTGGAGGTCCGCCTTCGTGCTGACGATCGATTCGCCCGCAAATCGCGGGGGCTACTCCCCAACAGACCAAGAATTATAGCCCTTTCGCCGCAAAAGTCACGCGCAAAGGACGCCTCTGTCCTTTATCGCCGTTGGAAGTGCGTTTCACCGCTGGGCGCCCGAAGCACCAAGCGATTTTCCCCTGCCAGAATGGCTTCAGCCTGCTCGGTGTCATCACGGGGGATAAACCGCGCCTTATCGGTCCCTTCCATCACCCAGGTTCCCGAGACCTCATGGCTGTCCCCCGTATGGCTGAGGGTCTGTGCAGCCCATTGGCCGTCTGGATAAACCTCCAGCAACACGCGAGCATCATCCGTCCGCCCCTCCCACTGGCCGGAATACGACTTGGAAGCACACCCCACCAACCCGAGCAGCACCAAAGGCAGTATCCAACGCATAAGCACGTTCCTTTCCTGTCAAGGCTTACAGCAATTGTACTTCGCTGCTGTAAACCCCAACACGGCAATTTCGGGCCATGCTCCAAATGCTGGCTGGTGCTGTTCCCAGGTTTTTCCGCTTACCGGTGGGGGTTTTCCAGCAGGATGGTTCCCTGCTGGCGGAACTCGGGCGGAACCGGAGGGACATGGCGATAGTGACTCGCCAGTCGATGCCACTCTTCCGGGGAGATCACGATCAGATCCGCCAAACCATCCGGCAGCCAGGCGGCCTGCCAGTCATCGGAGGGATGCACATCAAACACCGTGCGATACGTCAGCCGGTCCATGGGAATGGTGTAGACGAACGGATGAATCCCCCCTACCAGCGACACGGAACGATGGCTGGATTTTTCCTGCTGCAACTCCGCGGGCATGAAGGGCGACAGGTCCGCCATTCCAAAATATCCCAGTCGCATCTGGCTGGCGATACGTTCCAGCGGAGTGCTGATCTGGATCCACCCCACCAGCGCCACCGCAGCCATCGCGCCTACCCCCACCACGCGCGACCACACCACCGGCTGCGCCAAGCCCACCAACATGCAGAGCACGGGAATGATCGCCACCGCAAATCGCGCCTGTAGATGCGTGAATCCAAACCAGATTCCCAAGATCAGCAGCACCATCACCAGCAGCGTCACAGCCCGCGCATCCCGCCACGCAGCCAGACCCAGCAGGATTCCCACCAGCGGCAGCACGTATCCATACTGCCAATGCCACAGGATCCGCTCGCCCAACAGGCGAAAACGCGCGTCCATCGGCGCATCAGCCTCTGCGGGGGCGTGGGCAACTTCCCATCGCTCCACCTGCTGATCGGTAAAGTGTCCCTGGCCCAGCTCCGGCATGAGCAGCGGGAAGACGGGATTGCCCGCCCACGCGACGTTGCGGATCATCCACGGACTGAACAGCACCCCGCCCACCAGGACAAAGAGCACGCTCCCGGTTATCACCCCCGCCACACGCACGTCCCGGTGTCGCAATCGCGCCAGGAGGATTGCAATCACGGTTGCCACCGGTCCAGCCAGCAGCACCATCGGAACGGCTGTATATTTGGTGCCGCAGGCAAACCCGGCCATGGCGCCGCCGATCGCAAAGGCCATCATCCGCCCGGAGCCGCTGATGCCTACCAGCAGCCATCCTACAGCCAGTGTCGCATATAGGATCAGTCCGGCTTCGGTGTAGGCGACGCTGCCCAGCATAATCAGCCACGGCGTGCTCGCTGCCATTACTCCCGCTGCCGTAGGGAGAAGAATGGAGTCCGGTCTGAGGGTTCGGCAAACCCCATAGACCCCCACGGCTGTGACCATCGCCAGCGCACCGGTGAAGAACTGGGCGAAATACATCCCACGCCACGCCCCCCCCATCAGTTCCATGCCCGCCCAGAAATGAACTTCAATCCCCATGGGGAAGAAGGAGAAGACATTGTGCATCAGCGGGGCCATCCGTCCCAGTTCGTACCACTCGCGCGGGACTTGGAGATGGTAGCTGAGCACGTCATAGGCATGGGGATCTTCCGGCTGCCACAGCATGCCCGGCGGCAGGGCGCTGGCCACCAGCATGGTTCCCCAGCTCAGCCCGGCGATCACCCAGATCCAGATAGACGCATTCAGAGGTCGGGCGGGTTGGCTGTCGGCCCGGGCTGTAAGCAGCGATCGCACGGCCCAGGCGCCCAACGCCAGTCCGACAAAGAAGAGGGACCATGCGACAACCCGTCCGAATCCTCCCATCAGCCCCAGCAGCAAGATTGCAAGACTGTACAGGCCAACCCCGAGGGCGGCGCTGCTGGCAAACCGCAGTGCAGGATGGATCGGAATACGAACCAGCTTCAGTCCCCATGCCCCTACCCCGGCGGCGGACAATATCCAGAGTGCCGCCACGCCCCCATCCACGCAAATCACGGCAAAGGCCGCCAAAATCGCCTCGCCCGCGTATGCGGCGATGGCAACAATTCCCGCCAGCACCAAGCCGACCCCGACGGCCAGTCCCATGGCTGCCGGGCTCGCTGTCAGGGGAGTTGTTATCTCGTTGTGTTTGGTCATTGACTGAATTGTTCACAGTCCTGGATTGTTTGTCACGTCGCGGGCGGGATAGCGACGTTTCGTCGGGTTTTGTTATTGGCTCGGTTTTTGCCTTCCGCTTGTCAAAGGCCCTCTGCCACAATGGCATGATCGCCACTGCGGCTTGGGGCATACGGTTTGGACCTTTAAATCCCGACCACGCCAGCAAGGACGCATAAAAAATGGCGAGCGTGCCTTCTATAGCCGATGTCGTTTACAGATTTTGTCGCGGAGCCAATGCATCCTGTCCGTTCCGATATAGTCTCGCCCTCCTCTTCCAAGCCACTGGCCAACCTGAGGCTGTCGGTACAGGGTCTGCTTGATGCCCTGCCCGCCGCGACCGTTATTGTGGACGCCGCCGGCACCATCATCGCAACCAACGTCACCTGGAACGGCATCACAGCCGGTATGCCCGCCTCCGTGGGCGACGCTTATCGCACCCCGGCCATTCCAACAGGACGCGTCACCCGCGAAGACCAGCAACTGATCGCCCGCGGCTTGGACCAAGTGCTCAAAGGCGAAAAGCCGGACTATCAGATGGTCTACACCTGCGGCGACGCAGCGCGGCTGCATTCGATCCTCCTCAACATCACGGCAGTCCCCCAGGTCTCGGGGGCATTGATCACCCACCAGGACATCTCCGCGACCAAGCGGAACGAAGCCTTTTTCCAGCGGCGCACCAAAGAACTCACCGCCCTGACCGCCGAACTGCGTCGAACCAACGAAGAACTCGACCAGTTCGCCTATATCACCAGCCACGATCTCAAGGCCCCCCTCCGCGGGATCGCCAACCTCAGCCGCTGGATCGAGGAAGACATCGGCCCCGCAGCCACCCCCGAGATCCATGCCCAGATGGAGCTGCTGCGCGGCCGTGTGCATCGTATGGAATCGCTGATCGACGGTCTGCTGCAATACTCCCGCGTGGGTCGCACGTTTACTCGCATTGAAGAGATCGATGTCAACAAGCTCCTGGTGGATGTCATTGATCTGCTGGCTCCGCCGCCGGCGTTCCGGATTGAAGTGCAGGGCGCGATGCCACTGGTTCGAGGCGAGCGCATCCGATTGCAACAGGTCTTCATGAACCTGATCGGCAATGCCATCAAGCATCACAATCGCAGTGACGGCCGTGTTACGATCACCTGTAAACCGGTAGGCGCGTACTACCGGTTCTGCGTGGCGGACGACGGGCCGGGCATAGACCCCCGGTTTCACAACCGGATTTTTGTGATTTTTCAGACCCTGCTCCCGCGTGATCAGAAGGAGGCTGCGGGCGTGGGGCTGTCGCTGGTAAAGAAGATCGTCGAGGAGCAAGGGGGAACGGTGGAGGTGGATTCGGCGCCTGGCTGCGGTGCCCGGTTTTATTTTACATGGGCTCGCGATCGTAACGAACGGTAGCGTTTTATATGGCTGATCGAGGTCTGAATATTCTCCTGGTTGAAGATGACGAGCTGGACGTCATGAACGTTCGGCGTGCGTTCCGCAAGAACAACATCACCAATCCGCTATACGTTGCAGGCAATGGCATCGAAGCCCTGCAAATCCTCCGTGATGAGCACCCCACCATCAGCATGCCGCGTGAGCGACGGCTAATCCTGCTTGACCTGAATATGCCCAAGATGGGGGGCATCGAGTTCCTTCAGGCGCTGCGCGAAGACCCCGCCCTTGCACCCACAACTGTCATTGTCCTGACCACTTCCGATGAAGAGCGCGACAAGGTGGAAGCCTACAAACTCAACGTTGCGGGCTACATTCTCAAGCCTGTCACATTGCTGGCATTTGTCGAAATCATGGCTGCGTTGAATAAGTATTGGACAGTCAATGAGATGCTGTGACTCATGCGCTTTTCATATACATTTCCTTTGTTTTTCTTCGCAAACTGGACTAAGGTATAGGTCGTCACAGGGCAAACAGGGCACCTAAGGGGCGGCAAGTGGACCTTGCCGATTCGCGGAAGCGATAAGGATATCGACATGACGGGACGACTCATGAATATCCTGCTGGTGGATGACCACGCAGACACCAGTCGTGCCCTTAAGCGGCTATTGGAACGCATGGGCTATCAGGTGCAGACGGCTGACAGTGTCAGCAGTGCGCTACAGGCCTCGCAATCAGCGCCGTTCGATATTGTCATCAGCGATATTGGCCTGCCTGACGGCAGCGGACTCGACCTCATGCGGGAAATCCTACAGCGCAACGAAGAGGTCAAAGGCGTTGCGCTCAGTGGATTCGGTATGGAAGAGGACATCCGCAAGAGCAAGGAAGCCGGCTTCGTCGAGCACCTGACCAAACCCGTCGATTTCGTCACGCTGGAGTCAGTGCTCGCCCGACTCAAGTCCGAGTCCACCGTCTCCTGAAGCTCAGCCGCCTCATCTGCATCCCTTCCTTAAGCTAAGTAGATCCGCCTCAGGAGAGGTGCAAGCGGTTGGTCTGTCAGTTGCCACCCCCTAACTTCCCCTGCATTCCTTTTTCAGGCGCTTCGCCTCCCAGGGCACGTGTGATTGTCGTCACGTTGTGATCGATCATGCCGATGTACGTACCTTCGTATGTACCTGCCGGCCCCATCGCATCGGAAAACAGGCTGCCCCCGATCTGGATCGCCCAGCCTCGCGCCCGGGCGCCATCCACCAACGACTGCACATAACCGTCCGACACGCTGGTTTCCACAAACACCGCCTTCACATCCCGCTGCACAATCACATCCAGCAGGTGCTGGATATCCTGCAAG
>CAZSJB010000217.1:0-5719 GCA_964606625.1 uncultured Tepidisphaeraceae bacterium
GGCGATCGAGGAAGATCTGTCGGGCCTGGGGAGCATCGTGTATGTCTGGGCCAACCAGGACATCGTCAAGGCGATGAACGCCGTCAAGGGCGATCTGGCGGAGGCGAAAAGCGATGCGTCTACGCAGACCCGCCAGGCGCAGATCATCGAGCAGCTCGATGCGATGATCGAAAATCTCAAGGTCACGCCGCCCGATCCCAGCAAGTTTGCCAGCCGCCAGGGCGACGGCGGGGGCGGTGGTGGCAGTAGCGGACCACGCCTTCCCAGCGAAGCCGAGCTGCGCCTGCTCCAGTCGCTGCAAAAGAGCATCAATGCCCGCACCCGGCAACTGGATGCCGCTGAGGAGAAGGACGAACCCGCGCTGGTCGCACTTGGTGAGCGCCAGGGTGATCTGCGCAACCTGCTGGATCGCCTGCTTCAGCAGGCGTCGCGCGGGCAGATCAAGCTCGGCCCCGAGCCCGACAACGTCGACATGCTTCCGGAGGAAGCGGATGAAGAGCAGATCGATGAAGATGAATTGATGCGCGAACTGCTGACCGGCGAACTGACCGAAGATACCGTGCAGCGCGATACCAATCTCATTGGCGACCGCATGGCCCGCTCGCGTCAGCGGCTGGCGATCAATCACGATCCGGGCAAGACTACCCAGAAGATTCAGGAGCGGATCATCATCGACCTGGATCAGTTGATCCAGGCGGCCCAGCAGCAGCAACAACAGCAACAGCAGCAGATGGCCCGCAACCAGGGCCAGCGGATGCAACGCCCCCAGGACGGCCAGCAGCCCCAGGGCACGCAGCAGGGTTCTCAGCAGCAATCCGCTGAAGCGGCCCAGGAGTCACAAACCCCCGGAGCCGCTCAGGTGCCTGAACCCCCAGCCGGGGATATCGCTGAAACCTTGGCGGAATGGGGCAGCAACCTGCCGCCGCGGCTGCGCGATGCGGTGATTGAAGGCTCCGGCGAGCGTATCATTGAAAAGTACAAAGGGCTTACCGAGGACTACTACCGGAGTATCGCCACGGAGGCTTCGCGCGAGCAGTAATTAGGATGGAGGCTCGGGGGCACCCGTGCTTCCGGAGACACCGAACTGCATCGGTTAAAACCCGTGCCACGACGCATGCGGATAAGAAACGTCATTCTCGCACTCACCACGGTCGCCATCGCGGCAGCGCCCTGTGTTGCGCCGGCGCAGTCACGTCGCCCGACGAATATGGCTGAGCGTCCGGGGCAGGTCAAAGGCGATGAACTGACCCCCGAAGCCCGTGCCGCCATCGACAAGGGCCTGGAATGGCTGGCCTCCCGCCAGAATCCCGACGGCAGCTTCGGTGGCAGTTCCAGCTATGGCGCCCAGTCCGCCATCACCGCGCTCAGCGGGCTGGCCTTCATGTCAGCCGGGCATCTGCCAGGACGGGGCAAGTATGGCGAGCATGTGCAGAAGGCGGTTGATTTCATCTGCAACAACGCCCAGGAATCGGGTTTGCTGGCCAGTGAGGCTTCGCACGGCGTCATGTACTCGCACGGATTTGCCACGCTGTTACTGGGGGAGGTGTATGGCATTACCGGCGATGAGCGAGTGAAGGAGAAACTCCAGAAAGCCGTTCGCCTGCTGCATCGTTCGCAGAATGAAGAGGGCGGCTGGCGGTACATGCCCGTGCCCTACGATGCGGATATCTCGGTGACGATTTGCGCGGTGATGGGCCTGCGGGCGGCGCGCGATGCGGGCATCAAGGTGGAGAAGGCGACCATCGACAAGGCGATCGCCTATGTGCGGCGCTGCCAGAACCCCGATGGCGGATTCAGTTACATGGCCAATTTCGGGGGGGGCGGTGGCAGTGCTTTTGAGCGCTCGGCTGCGGGTGTGGCAACGCTCTACTATGCGGGCATCTTCGAAGGCGATGATCTCAAACGCGGCTTGGAGTACGTCGCCCGCTTCCACCCCAACGAGCATACCGGCCGGGCACACTCGCATTACTACTACGGCCATTACTACGCCGCTCAGGCGATGTTCCTGGCGGGCGGGGATTACTGGGAAAGCTGGTATCCCGCCATTCGCGATGAACTGATCAACACCCGCCAGAACCCCGAGACCGGCGCTTTCAGCGGTGAGGTCAGTCCCGAGTATGCCACCGCCTGCGCCCTGATCATTCTACAGATGCCCAATCGTTATCTTCCGGTCTTCAACGGTAAGGGGCCGGGCGGATAATGCTGGTCATGACCAACAAACCATGGTTGCCACCGATGGGGCGCCGATGAACACCGATAGAAAACAGGAAAGGGGTGGTATGCGCTTCGGACAGATCCAGGTTTCAGGGTTCACTCACCCTATCAAATCGGCGCCTGTTGCGGTGGGCTGGGTGGCCAGCCTGCTGTGCCTGTGCTTTCTTTTCGCTGCCGTTGCCCATGGGGTCGACTGGACGCTCACGACCGCGGACTTCCAGAAGCAGACCGTCACGCTGCAAGCACTGGATGAGACCGGGTTGACCGTTGTCACCCAAGGCGGTGTTCAGCCGGTCAAGGTGCCGCGCGAGCAGTTCCTGGCCATTGATCGCACCCCGGCGGTGGACGAGCAACCGGGCGCGATGGTGTTGCATCTGTCCGGCGGCGGGCGGCTGGTCGGCCAGCCGGTGCGCCTGGAGGGCGACAACATCATCTGGCGAACGCGATCGGTGGGCGACGTGCCCGCATCGCTCCGCTACGCCGAGGGCATCACCCGTAGCCATCAGCCGCTTCCTTCTGCGATGGACCCGAGCCCGCAGGATCGCGTCCATCTCGCCAACGGCGATACGCTTCAGGGCATCGTTGCCGATGTCGCCGACGCCAGCTTGATCCTCCAGATCGGCGCCGATGCGGTGCCCGTTCCGCTGGAGTCGATCGAATGGCTTCATTTTGCGGAGACAGGCGAGCGGGCGGCCAGCCAGGCCGGCTTTCAGTTGCGACTGACCGATGGGTCGATCGTGAGCGCACCGGCTGTACGCGTGGAGAACAACCAGTTGGAGATCGAGCTCGCCGGCGAGGTGCGACGGCTGCCCCTGTCGAGCGTGACCGCGATCGAGCAGGTCAACGGTCCGGTGATGTGGCTGAGCGATCAGCCACCCGTTGAGGCGAAGCAGACGCCGTTTCTGGGGGATCCCCTGCCGGCACGTTTCAATACCACTCTGGACGGCCGCCCGGTGCGCCTCGGCAATCACCGTATCAGCAAGGCGATTGCCGTGCATTCACAGTCGGTGCTGACCTGGAATCTGCCACAGGGATATCAGCGGTTTCGCACGCAGTATGCGATCGACGGTGACCTGCCGCATGCCAACGTGACCGTTCGCATCCGGCTGGACGGCCGGATTGTGCATGAGCAGGAAGACATCACCGCCGGCCCGCCCGGACCGGTTGTTGAAGTGGACCTGGGCGATGCCCGGCAGATCACGCTGGAAGTGGATTACGGCCGAACTTACGACGTGCAGGATCGCCTGATCTGGATCGAACCGGCGCTGCTCCGGTAAAGGGGCATGGGCGCAAAAAAAGGGCCGGTGCTCGCCGTAACACCGGCCCGACAAATCAGGCTGCCCAACCAATCGGTTGGAGACCCACAGCCTTATTTGCTTTATCGACAGCACCCCCCAAAGCGCTTGAGGAAATTGATCGGTCCGACTGGTTTGCCCGACGATGGGGCACTGGGGCGACAGTGTCCTATAATGCGGTCATGATTCAGGGCGACACCATCTGTGCGATCAGCTCAGCCGTCGGGCCGGCAGCCCGGATGATCGTGCGGCTCAGCGGGCCGGAGGCGATCCCGCTGACCCGGCGGATTGCGGCCGCGGGGACGGATTTCCCGCCCGGAGCGACGCGCACCTGCCTTCGCCTGGCGGATTTGTCATTTCCTGCGTGGGTGTATGTCTTCAAAGGGCCGCGCAGCTACACCGGCGAAGACATCGTTGAACTCCACCTGCCGGGCAATCCCCTGCTGGCGCAGAGGACGCTCGATTCGCTGTTGCGCAGCGGCGCCCGCGGAGCCGAGCCGGGCGAGTTCACCGCCCGCGCCTATTTCAATGGCCGCATGGATCTGACCGCCGCCGAAGGCGTGGCGGCGACCGTGTCCGCCAACAGCGAGCGCGAAATGCGCGCCGCGCGCCAGCTTCTGGCGGGCGAATTGGCGCGGCGGCTGGCGCCGGTGATGGACCAGCTCGCCGAAGCGCTGGCGCTGCTCGAGGTGGGGATCGACTTCACCGATGAGGACGTGACCTTCATCGAAACTGATGAACTACTGGCACGGATCCGCGCTACCCGGGAGCATCTCCAGCGGCTGATGGACGAAAGTGCCCGTTTTGAGCGCTTGGCGCATGAGCCGCGCATCATCCTGGTCGGCCGGCCCAATGCTGGTAAAAGCACGCTGCTGAATGCGCTGTCGCGCTCTGCGCGGGCGATTGTGTCGCCGGTGGCGGGCACCACGCGTGATGTGCTGTCGGCTGAGGTGGAGCTGCGATCGGGCCTGGTGACCGTTCTGGATGTCGCAGGGCTGGAGACACCAGAGATCCTGCCGCAGGAGGATTCCCCCCAGGCCCAGATCGAGCGCCAGATGCAGCGCCGTGCCCGCGAAGCCCTGGCGTCCGCCGATCTGGTGGTGCAGGTGCGCGATGGCACGGATACATCTCCGCCCGTGCCGATCGATCGGCCGTTTGACCTGACGGTTCTCACCAAGGCGGATCTGGCTGCCCCCACCGCGCCCGAGCCCGATGCGGTGCTCGTCAGTGCGGTTCGGGGAGACGGGATGGATACCCTGCGCGATCGCCTCGATGCCCTGGCCTTTGGCGGTCAGGGTGAGCCCGCCGCACTGGCACTCAATACGCGACATCGCCAGGCGATTGAGGAAGCCCAGGTGGCGCTGGATCGGGCCCAGTACGCTGTGGGCAGCGGAGAAGAACTGGTGGCCCTGGAGTTGCGCGAAGCACTGGACGCCCTGGGACGCATCCTCGGAAGCGTCTCGCCGGACGATGTGCTGGGGCGGATTTTTGCCCGGTTCTGCATTGGCAAGTGATGCGAAATTCCCTGCTGATTGTTTCCATATTGAGTGTCCTGCTCTGGGCCTATCCCGCAGCCGGACAACGCATCACGCTGCCCCTGGCGGGGTACTATCGTCCGGGACATTACATCCCCGTGCGGATAGAGACCGCAGGACAGGTCACATCCCTGCGCCTCGAAGCCACCGGCGCCCTGCCCACAGAGATACATCAGCCGCGCGCGTCGGTGATCGTGCCACTGCTGGTGCTGGAAGGAACGCTCACCGAACTGCGGGTCCTGGATGCCGACGGCGCGGTGATGATGACCCATGCCACGCCCTTACAGGGGCTGATGCCCACCCAGCGGCTGATGGGTGTCATCGGAGACGCGCCACCGGAGAACGTAATGCCCCGCGAAGGGGAGTGGGTGCGGATCTCGCTGGATCGGAATGATTTGCTGCTCTCGCCAGCCCTGGCATGGACGGGGCTGGATGCGCTGGCGATGGATGCGGACACCTATCGCCGGCTGTCGCCGCAGGGGGTGGAGGCGCTGCTAGCTGGCGGGGTGCAGGTGCTGGTGCGGACGTCCGGTAGGCTGGATGAGCGGCCGCGGATGTCGCAGGAGGGATGGCAGGTCCTGGTACCGACATCGCTGGGACCGCGCGGCGCTCGGCTGATCGAGGAAGCCTATCGGCCGACGTATGGCTGGTCGCCGGGGTGGTCGCCGGCACCAC
>CAZSJB010000218.1:0-5718 GCA_964606625.1 uncultured Tepidisphaeraceae bacterium
TGGATGGTCAAAAGGTCGTGTGGGAAGCATGCCAAACCTTCAGCGGCTCATGGGGTTATCATCGGGATGAAGCCACCTGGAAGAGCGTCGACCAGCTTGTCCAGATGTTGATCGATACCGTCAGCAAGGATGGCAACCTGCTGCTCAATGTTGGTCCGACGGCTCGCGGAGAGCTGGATCATCGCACGCTGGACCGGTTGGCGGGTATCGGCGAATGGATGCGGCGGCACGCACGGAGCATTTACGGATGTGGCGAAGCGCCCCCGGAGTTCCGGGCGCCGCAGGATTGCCGCCTGACCTACAATCCCGCCACCAATCGCCTGTATGTGCATGTATTTGCCTGGCCGTTCAAGCATCTGCATCTCGAGGGGAAGGCCTATACTGAGCGGGTGGAGTACGCCCAACTGCTCAATGATGGCTCGGAAATCCCGATGAAGGGTCTGGAGGCATGGCAACATGGCTATGGGGGCGACAATGCTGCAGAGCACGTCCTGACACTGACGCTTCCGGTGCGCAAGCCCGAGGTCACCGTGCCGGTGATAGAGCTGTTTTTGAAGGATTAATCAGGCCATCTGCGGTTCCTAGCCGAGTGTTTCACAAGGGATTGTTCTTCCGGCCTGCCTGAGCGGCATTCTCCGCGATAATATTCATACAGCTTAGCTGTTGTTAAAAATTTCTTTTGTTCCTGCTCCGTGTTTTGCTGGGTAGACTCGCATGAGAGGCACCAGGAACAACTGGTCGCGCCGAACCCGAAGGGGGATGGGCTTGTCCCATGGGGCAGGCCGACCCTATGGTTCGGATGGAGTGTTGTGGCAAGGTCGCCACAACGCGCGACCGGTTCAGAGTGGAGAACCTATGTCGTACCCACTGACCATTGCACTGCCGACCTACAACCGGCAGCGCCTCCTTGACCAACAACTTGCCTGGCTGAGCAATGCCATCAAGGGCTATGAACACGAACTGGAGATCATCATCTCGGACAACTGTTCAGACGATCAGACCCCGGAGATCATCCGGAAATGGGTGCCGGCATTTGCCGGGACCACACTGCGTCTGAATCGCAATTCCGAGAATATTGGAGCAGTTCGCAATATCGCCCATTGCATGAGAATGGCACGCGGCCGGCATGTGTGGGTGATCAGCGATGATGATCCCATCAAAACCGAGGCAGTAGGATATGTGTTGGACCGGCTGCGCGAAACGCCGGACATGGCGTTGATCCTGCTCAATTTCGCAAGCCGGGATGTCAAAACCGGCCGGCTGAACTATCCCCGGTGCTACGACATCGCGGAAGAAAAAGTCCACACCGATGGCCGCCAGCTCTTCGGAGAATTGCTTTACCAGGATAACGGAGGCGTGACACTGACTACTGCCTTGGTCTACCGGACCGACCTGGCGCAGGCTGCTTTGGAGGAATGGCCCGAGGGGCTGGAGAACTTGGCGGTGCAGATGTACATCACCGGTTATGTCGCTGCCCATGGCCCAGCCCTGGCGACGAAGGATATCTGGCTGGAGTGTGCAGCCGGTGAGCACTATTTCATGAGCGATCCGAAGCTGCACTACAAGATCCACAACATTGACGTGCCGCGGATTTACGCCCGTTTCCTGGAGATCGGGTATTCGCGGTCGCTGTTCATGCGGATGTTCTGGAAGAAGGTCAAGCGCAACGCCCATCCGCGTGACTGGCCGGGCTTTGCCAAGCGGATCCTGGTGATGCTGGGGCGGCTGATGCGATCACGCTTTGAGCGCTTCTTGCATCGACGACCAACAACCCCGCATCACCCGAAAGCAGAGCAATTAACTGCAGTTCGGCCCTGATTGACGCAGAGATTATTCATTTATCCAGTCACGGCAGGCGGGATGGGGGTGTCTTGGGATTCGGGCTAGAGTAGGATGGCTCATTCGTCCGATAACACCAAGGCATCATGGCTCGAAAGAAGAAGTCCACGCCCACGAAACCATCCCGCCCCCGTGATCCGGAGCGCAGCCGGGCGCTGCGCCGCCTGACCCTTAAAATCATTGTCAGTATCCTGCTCGCCGGAGGGCTGGCCGCCGGGTATTACTATCTGCATCAGCAAGTTCGTACGCGTATCGCCTTCAACCCGGAACCGCCCCAGGTGGTCCTGGTGAACCGACCGGTCTGGATGAGCGATTTTCTGGCAGCCACCATTGCCGAGCGGATCCGGCCCCGGACCGGGTCCTCAGCCATCGATCACCAGGTCGTGGTCGATTGCGCCATGCTGGCTGAAGCGGATCCCTGGGTACGCGAGGTGCGCCAGGTCCGGCGCATCTATGGACAGGGCCCGGGCGACACGATCGAAATCGACTGTGAATACCGGGCGCCGGTCGCACTGGTCAAATATCTCAACCATTACGTACTGGTTGACAATGAGGGTGTGGTCCTGCCCGAGCAGTTCAATGAGGAAGACATTTCGCGGATCGTCTACGGACAAAACGGGCAGATGAACATCCGCATCATCGAGGGCGTCGCGCGTCGCCAGCCGTTCCCGGGCGAACACTGGCAGGGGGATGATCTGCAAGCCGGCTTGTGGATGGCACGCATGCTCCACGGGAAGCCCTACGCCAATGAAATCCTGCGCGTGGATGTCAGCAACTACGCCGGCCGTCGCAATCCCAACGAAGCCCACATTGTCCTGCACACGCGGTACGACACGCAGGTGCGGTGGGGGCAGCCGCATGACTGGCGCGGCTTCGAAGCGCCCATTGCGAAGAAGCTGGCCAACCTCCAGCACATCTTCGAGCGCTACGGTCGCGTGGACGCCAATCAGCCGTGGATCGACCTGCGGTTTGACAAAGTGCTTCGACCTGAAGGGGATGCCATCAATACCGCTTCAGCGGTGGGACGATAGGCAGGCAAGAAGCAGAGGCGGATCCTGCCAGGCGCCGCCAGGGGCGATGGCAGTGTGTTCAGCCGGAAGGCAGTTTCTTTTTCAAGATCTGTGAAACCACAGCCGGCTCGACTTCCTGGCCATGCTGTTTCATAAATGCGCCCATTGCCTGACCAAACTGCTTGCTGGTGAAGGTATTGTGGGCCAGGAAGGCATCGACCAGTTGTTCGGTCTGCTCCGGAGAAGCCTTTTGGGGCAGATATTCGTCCACGATGGCAATTTCACTCTTCAGTTGCTGAGCTTCCTCAGTGCGGCCCAGCTTTTCGTACTCCTCAAGGCTTTTCTGAAGGCGTTTGCGGTAGGCAGCCACCGCTTGTTCGGGAGTGGTTGGCTGGGAGGCCAGCTCAGCATTCCGAACGTCGGTGAGCAGCATGCGTATAACGCCCAGGCGCTCTTTCTGGCCGGACTTGAGGGCAGCTTTCATGTCATTTGTGAGGCGTGTTTGCAAATCCATCTTTACACTCCGGTAGGTTGTTGCGTATATTATAGGGAGGATCGAAGGCTGCTACCCGCCGGCTGGTTAAGCCGATGATTTAGGGTACCCATCGCAGCGTTTTCGGGGCTGTCGACCGTAACGTCAAGTAATCGCCCCCTAACCCTTCGATCAGGCTGGTGGAAAGAATTTTCCACATCAGCCGAACGGGGCAGCGAGGACCGTCTTCTCGTCCGAAAATAGATGAAATGGCGTTTCGCAGGCTCAAGGCCTGGCGATTGTGCGCAAGACCGTACCGATTCCGGTACGCGGATTGCCATACCTTCCGAAGTAACACGGAGGTTGTCTCCCATCACGCAGACGTGCCCATTTGCGGGCACGCGCTCCGTTGATGTGCATTCCGGGGTAGAAGGACCCCAGTACGAATCGTGCATACCCAACAGAAGCAGAGCGGTCGTCGCCGTCGCCGCCGGGGTGGAAAATCCGGGGGCCGGCGCCATAACCACAATCAGCAGCAGAAGCAGGCATTTCAGCCAATCGAAAACGGTCAGGCAGCCGCCTTGCCCAGTATCGAGGGCGTACTCCAGCAGCTTGATGAACGCAAGGAAGGCCAGCTTCGCGAACCCAACGCGCTTCTGCGGCCGGTCAAGGGCAGTATCACCGTTCCCAAGGAGATCATCGCGCGGCATCGCCTCAAACCCGGGCTGCTGTTGACCGGCAGGGTCCGTGGCGGAAAGCTCGTTCATATCGAGCAGATCGAAGGCCGTTCCCCCGAGGAATGGGAATCGCGCACGACCATCTACGATTCCACCGCGCTCGATCCCCAGCCGGTGCTCCGTCTCGAGCATGATCCCAACGAATACACCACCCGCGCGATCGACCTGCTTGCTCCAGTCGGGTTCGGGCAGCGCGGGCTGATCGTTGCGCCGCCCCGGACCGGCAAGACGATTCTGATGCAGAACATCGCCAAAGGCGTGGCTGCGAATTATCCCGATGTCGAGCTGATCCTTCTGCTGGTCGATGAACGGCCGGAGGAGGTCACCGACATGAACCGTAACGTTCCGGGGACAGTCCATGCCTCTTCCAACGACAACACCATCGAAAACCACCTGGACCTGGCGCAACTGGTCATCGAGCGCTGCAAGCGCAAGGTAGAGTACGGGGCGAACGTCGTCATCCTGATGGACTCGCTGACGCGCCTGGGCCGGGCGTTCAATACCGGCTCGCGCGGTGGGCGAACGCTGTCGGGCGGGCTGGACAATCGGGCCCTGGAGATTCCCAAGCGCCTGTTCGGTGCGGCTCGCAAGATTGAGAACGGTGGCAGTCTTACCATCATCGCCACCTGCCTGATTGATACAGGCAGCCGCATGGACCAGGTCATCTTTGAGGAGTTCAAAGGGACCGGCAACATGGAGCTGACCCTGGACCGCAACATCGCCAACCTCCGGATCTTCCCTGCGCTCAACATCACCGAATCGGGCACGCGCAAGGAAGAAAAACTGCTGGACGAAAAGGAACTGGCAGCCAGCCGGCAGATTCGCCGTCACCTGCTCAATATGCCTCCAGCCCAGTCGATGAAGACGCTTCTGGAAGTCCTCAAGAAGTATCCGACCAACAAGGATCTACTGGGGACGATCCGGGTGTAGGGGCTGAGTGGGTGACAAGATAAGGGGGGAGGATAAGGGCATTGCTGGCTGCTCTCCATTGCTGTGCGTACAGCGGCGATAACAGAGAGCGCCTGGCCCATGTATCAACGGCGCTGTTTCTCATTTCCTCCTAGCCGTTCCCAGCCTCATGCGGCATAGGCTAAAGTTCAGGCATGAAAGCCTGGATACTGCCTGAACCCATCGGAATTGATGCGCTGCGGCTGGCGGACGTGCCTGAGCCCTCGGCTGGGGAAGGGGAAGCGGTGTTACGCGTCGAGTATGCCTCTCTCAACCCGGCGGATCGATACCTGGCGGAGAAACAATACCCAGCCAAGCCTGTGTGGCCCCATATCCTGGGACGCGACGGCATTGGCGTCATCGAACAGGTTGGACCTGGCGTGGAGGAGTTGAAGGTGGGGGATCGACGGGTGATCCTGCGCAGCCAAATCGGCGTGACCCGGGCGGGGACCTTCGCAGAACGCGTGGCGGTTCCGGTTGAATCGCTGGCGACCTGGCCCAAAAGCTGGTCGCACGAGCAGGCGGCGGCTGCACCGCTGGTCTATCTGACGGCGTATCAGGCGCTGACGATGTGGGGAGAGTTGCCCCCCTCGACGGTGCTGATCACGGGTGCTTCGGGTGGGGTAGGGGTGGCTGCGACGCAGCTTGCCAGTGCCATGGGGCATGTGGTCGTCGCCCTCTCGCGCAACCAAGCCAAGCGTAACCGCCTGCT
>CAZSJB010000219.1:0-1869 GCA_964606625.1 uncultured Tepidisphaeraceae bacterium
AATGCTCCAGTCCCTTTTTGAGCAGACGCGCAATGGTGCTCTTGGACGATCCGACCGGACCATGCAACAGCAGGATACGGCGTTCGGTGCCATAACCCTGGGCGGCCGATTTGAAAAAGTCGACCAGTTGCATCAGCGGCCGTTCAAGGCCGAAGATTGCATCGGCTCCGTTGTCAATCGGATCGCTGAAAAAGTGATAGCGTTTGACTTCCTGTTTGAATTGCGTGAACGATTCTGAACCGTACGACATGATCATGTCGTATACGCGCTGAAATGCATTGCGCGCAACAGCCGGCTGTTCATTGACCAGATCCAGGTAATCCCAGAAGGTTCCCTCCCAATGTTGCTCGCGGAAATGCGTGGTGTCCAGGCGTCGGTCGATTACGGACACAAGCGGGTTTGTCTTCGTAGCCATGGCTGAGTTCTCCCTTGCGCGTACTGATCACGCTGTCTTGGTAATTGTAGGACATGGCAGGCGCAGCCAAGATGGAGAAAAAGTCCCGCGCCACGCCACACCCATTCAATCGACAAATAAATGAAAAAGAACTGGGCTCCCTGGCGGAGCGAGGCGAATGGCACGACCCCCGAGACGTAGGCAGAGTTGGTTGAGCGTTTCGCCAGGTGCGCATCGTGCAAACCAGGCAAACCGATGCAACAAGCTCCGAACGACTACGACCGGCGGTTCCTGCGCCAATCGCATTCAGATTTCCGCTGGCTGCTACATCACGTTCACTGACAGGGGATCCATCCCATTCAGTTTCACGTCTGCTTGCCAACGGTTCGAGCCTGGCTCGTTCGGTGGGCTGGCTGAGTAGACTGCTCAGAACAGCCCTTCGGCGGGACGTGGCCCACCGGGACAATCGGTGACAGCCATGACAGCTGTCCCTCCACCCTTCAGATTTGAATGTACCTCACCAATGGAAAACCGTCCACGAAAAAGTAGAGCGTGCTTCATCGGCAGGTGAAATCCAGGGCCGGAAGTGCTTAGCCAAGCACTGGTTTGAGGGTTGGGATCTGCTGGGTCACAACCTGGGGTTCCAGCGAAGGAACACGCCAGTGTGCACCTTCAAGCTGTTCAAGAGGATAGGTCGTCGCCACACCGAGGACTTTGAACCCCACCCGGGCGACGTTCTGCATGACACTGGGAGCATCTTCAATGATCAGGCAATCTGCAGGCGTCAGCGGCTGTTGCGTCATTTCAGCCAGCAGGCGCGTGGTCTGGAGGTAACCGCTGGGATCGGGTTTGCCGATCGTCACATCCTCTGCCGAAACGATCACCTTAAAACAGGAGCGCAAACCGATGCCTGTCAGCATCGTCTCGATCTCTTCCCGCAGCGCCCCCGAGCAGATGGCCAGGGGATAGCGCTTCGCCAGCTTCTGCACCAATTGCTTGGCTCCCGGCAGTGCCGAAAACTCGCCAGTCTGCATCTTTTGGCGCATCACGTCGCGTTTACGGGCCATTACGTGTTCAAATTTGGCATGGGAGAGTGGGATACCGTGCTTTTCAAAGATGTACTGGAAGGCTCCGCGATCATCAAAACCAAGCAGGTCGCGATAGTAGGCCTCTTCGGTCAGCTCGATGTTCTCTTCGTGAAGGACTTCACGAAATGCCTGAAAATGCAGCGGTTCGCTATTAACGATAACGCCATCAAAATCAAACAATACTGCGCGGGGCCATACGTCGTTCATACGTCAGAAGCTACCGCCGCGTGTGCGCGCAGGCAAGCCGCCGGGAATCGAGGCCTCGGGCATAAACCCGAAGGACCGATTCCCAGCGACCTGTGTCCATTACCTGTGCAGACAGCGGCTGAGCTTCGCCCAGCCAGCCGTCTGACAATCTTGATGGTCACTGAGGTGCAACAATATTGC
>CAZSJB010000219.1:1879-3700 GCA_964606625.1 uncultured Tepidisphaeraceae bacterium
TGACATCACCCAGTTCACCTTCAGCTCGGCAACCAATCAGGGCAGTTGTGAACATTCCCAGGGCGAGAACTGCAAATAGAATACGAAACATGATGATCTCCTTATGAAGGATAAAAGGGACTGTCTACGGAATTGTCCGTGGATCAGTTGGGAGCAACGATGCGGCTGGACGTTTCAATTTCACCTTCGGCGCGGCAGCCGATCAAAGCAGTGGTAAACATGCCCAATGCAACAACAGTCATCAGAATCCGAAACATAAGGTCTCCTTGCCCTGAGGGCTGAAACAGGAATCACTCGATCAACTGGATACGCAATGGTCGTGCCGGCTGGAGTTTGATGTACGAAAATGATTTCAGATGAGCCCGTCGAGACATTCCGTCATGCATGAGTGTGTCTGTCGTGTCGTGGCAGCGGCAGTTTGACCGTGTGCGCGGATTGGTCCGAAGCAGAAACCTGCGGTATCATCTGCATGCAGCATGGCTAAACTTTCCGAGAAAGCGGATGTGCTTATCGTGGGGGATCATCCCGCCGCATTTCTCGCCGCAGTGATGCTGCGGCAGAAATCCAAACTTCGCATCATTCATGTAACAGTGCCCGGATCTTCCCAGCCGGATCGGCTGGTCCGCCTGAATCCCGATTTCTTCAGCCTCCACCCTGTTCTTTCCCCATTGCGCCGGAAGATCGATCAGACCGTGATCTACGGACTACAGTTTTTATCCGCGGATGACCAAACACGCAGCGAATGGCGGACGCGGGGCACTGTGGTCACCGTGGCATCACTCAAACAGGTGCGTACTACCCTGGCAAAGCTCGCAGCCGATCATGAAGTCGAGCTTCATCAGCCCAAAACCCTCTCCATTGAGGCAATCGATGAGGAAGGGATGGATGTCCAGATCAATAACGCATCGACTCGTGTAAAAGGACTGATAGTTTCTGATGGTTTGGATGAAACACACCGTCGCCTGCTGAGTATTTCAGAAACGTGGGAAGGTGATGTCCTGCATCGTCTGACATGGGTCCGCGTGAAAGGGGCTCAGAAGGTGGATTTGGGCGGTAAACCATTGGCTGCGGTGTCGCTGGACTTGCAGGATCAGGAGGCCACAGGCTGGCTGCTTCCGGGTGGTTCCACGTCGCAACTGATGGTTCTGGAATCAGCAGCGAAGCCACAGGATAGCTCGCCAGACGCCGCTCTGCGGTTGTGGGCGGAAGTGCTGGTGAAGCACGGGATTCTTTCGTCTGTCGAGGCGCCGGAGTGGGCGAAAGTGCAGTCCATGCATCTACCGCTGGCTGGCGCCCTGGCCCATGAAGGGATTGGCGATCGCACTCTGCTCATTGGCCCGGCAGGTGGGTTTTACAGTGCCAGTGGTGAAGATATCTATCCCAATTGCTGGAGTGCTCTTTACGCAGCCGAGGTTATGAAAAAGAGTCTGCGTGAGCCGCATCTCCAGGATGCCCTTAATGCCTACCGTGCCCGCTGGCGAACTACCTTGGGAGATTATCTCCGCGGACCGCAGCAAAACCTGCGGTTTCTTCTCCCGTTGGTCTACCGCAATCCGGTGATGACCCAGCGGCTGGCTGAGGCCATCCTCCTGGGGCGGAGTGTAGTGCGGTAAAATAATGCTTCGTTCAGCATGGCCCACCAAATCCTTCCTATACTGGTCGCTAAACCAGAAGTTGGGTGATCGTGATGTGTGTAGTAGCATTCATTGAGGACAACCTGGAGCGTCTGACGGCCTTACGCCATGGGGTTCTCCGGCTCGGGGACCTGCGGTGGGGGGGGGTGGTGTGTTACCTGCGTTTGCGGTGGTGGGGGGGTCTTTT
>CAZSJB010000219.1:3710-5655 GCA_964606625.1 uncultured Tepidisphaeraceae bacterium
TTCACCGGATACCTGAACTGCGGTTTGAAGAGTTCAAAACGGCAGCGCTGATTCGGGAGGAGTTGGATCGGATTGGCATTGCACATGTGGTCGGCGTTGAGGGCGCACCGACAGCGACCGTGGCGTGGATTGGCGATCCTCACAAGCCCTGTATTGCATTGCGGGCGGACATCGATGGCTTGCCTATCACGGAGAGAACAGGGCTTCCCTATGCCAGTATTCATGATGGTGTGATGCACGCCTGTGGGCACGATGGACACACGACATCGCTGCTGGGGGCGGCTGGAGCGCTGAAGCAGGTGGAAGCAGAACTGGATGTCTGCGTCAAATTGATCTGGCAGCCGGCAGAAGAAGGCGGTGGTGGCGGGGAGGTGCTGGTCAAGGCGGGCGTCTTGAATGGGCATGTGGGGCCGAAGGTGGAAGCGATCTTCGGCATTCACGGTTGGCCGGGGCTGCCGGTCGGAATGATCTCCACGCGGCCGGGGCCGCTGCTGGCGGCGACGGATTACTTTGAGGTGGTATTTGTGGGTCAGGGCGGACATGCCGCCTTTCCCCAGTTGACGCGGGATCCGATCGTGACTGCGGCGGAGGCGGTGCTCAACCTGCAACAGTTTGTCAGCCGAGAAACGGACCCGACCGAGTCGGCCGTTGTGAGTATTACTCGCATCAACGCAGGTACAGCCGACAACATCATTCCTGGTTCGTGCACAATCTCGGGAACCGTTCGCACGCTCAGTCAGGAAATGCGCAAAGCCGCCCAACGCGGACTGCGGCGTCGCTGTGCGGGCGTGGCGGCTGCTCATGGGTGTGAAAGCCGTTTTACATGGGAAGAGGGTTATCCGCCCACGGTGAACGATCCGGTCATGACCGATTATGTGGCGCAGGTAGCAACCAAGGTGTTTGGCGCCGACCGATTCCTGCCGGCTGCACGCCCGGTGATGGGCGGCGAGGATTTTGCCTACTACCTCCAGCAGATACCCGGATGCTTTTTCATGGTGGGAGTCCAGCCGCCGGGGACAGCCCATCAGCCAGGACTGCACAGCGACTGCTATGACTTTTCGGATGCGGCGCTACCAACAGCGATTCGCATGTACACGGAGTTGGCGTTGCACTATCCGCGTCGCTAGCAGCTGTGGGTGCTCATTTCGACAAATAGATTCACGGATCGTTGATGTACGTGTGGAGGATCTCAGTCTTTCTCACGCCACAACCGCAGCCGTTGGCGCCAGATTCAGGCGACGCCGGCCGGCTGTGGAGAGCCCAAGCGCCTCCTTTAGTGCAGCCATGAGCCGGTCGGGCAGATCCGCTTCCATGGTAGAGAACCGGATTTCGGTCAGCCGGTAGTCATCACCTGTCCAGATGCGCAGGTAGACGATCCGGGCCAGCGACAAATCCCACCCGGACGTGTGGACGTCAATCCGCCGAATCTGGTCGGCTGGAAAATGCTGCTGCGGAGGCGCCCATTCGGTGGGACAGCTGATAACCAGCTTTTCCGAGGTCGCATAAAGGGTGGTGTGCGTGTGATGATTAGTGATGCGGCGGACAAGGCTGCTCACGCTCTGGAGGGTTAGCAGGCACCAAAGGAGCATGAGTGGAAAACCGAGCGCAATAACCGCGACTGATTCGGCGGCTCCCTGTTTCAGAAAAAATTCTCTGCCGTATAACAGAAGTAACAGGGGGGTACACGCCAAACTGATCAGGAGGAGCAACCCCACCCCCCCATAGAGTAGTTCGGTTATGAGATTAACCGGTTTGAACCATGCGTGCAGTTCTTGTCGGTTACCGGACCACCATAGGCCGAGTTGCGGCCTTTCGTAGGCCAAGGGGCCCTTCGGCTGGTGTCCCACGAATACGCGCATTGAAATCCCCGCCATGCCCAATGCCTCCCACTTTAGGATGTGCTGTTCCATGCTTTAGGGTGGAACAGGCTACCTTCATTATGCAA
>CAZSJB010000220.1:0-302 GCA_964606625.1 uncultured Tepidisphaeraceae bacterium
GTCCGCTGAAGCGGATCCTGCGGAAAAAACCGACAGGGTTCACTTCAGCGGACCGATTGCGTTCATCCCTGCTTATCGGAACACTTGCGGAATTTTGGGCTGAATAGTGTCGGATGCACACTCTGGCGCATCCTCGCTGGGCACCAATTCCCCGACTCCGTGGATGTGTTGCGTAGGTTCCTGATAGGCAGTGGAATGGCCGCAAGCTAAACTAGATAGATCTATGCGGCCGTTGACCCGCCAACAGTTCGTCGAACACGTGATGCAAATCGTCCGTGAGCGATTTCCACTCGTGAAAATCG